>CAZMBU010000009.1:0-11930 GCA_964564565.1 uncultured Dehalococcoidia bacterium
GGATTGTATAGATACAGGAGAATTGCCACCAATTTGCACATTTTCAATTTGAAGAGGTTTTGTATTTCTTCTTGTTATCATGGATTATCCATTAAAAATATTAATTATGTCTGACAATGTTACAAAGATAATTAATCCAAATAAAATTGAAACACCAATTAATTGTATCCTATAAGTGAAAGTTGATGGAAGAGGGTAGCCATTTCTAGATATAGTGATTAATTCTAGGAATAATTTCCCCCCATCAAGCGGCGGAAAAGGAATGAGATTGAAAATACCGAGTGAAAAACTTATTAATGCGACTAGCTCTGCAATTGATTGTAACCCCTGTTTTGATGATTGATTAGTTAATTGAGCTATTCCGACAGGGCCGGTAAATTTCGACTCTCCTTCCAAATCATTATTTTCAATAAATATATATTTAATACCTGAAAATAATAATCCCATAGTAATGTATGATTTTTTAATAGATTCATTAAAACTTAATTGAGTATCAATTTGTTTCGGATTTTTGATATTTATTAAAACACCCATTTTCCCTTCATTCATTTCATCGCCAATTTCAAGTTTTGAGTTGTATTTTTGTGCTGATTCTAAAGATACTTCCTCTTTAATGTTTTGTGCGTTTTGTACTACTTTCCTTTTTACAGAAGATTCCCTGGGAGTTATTGTTAATTCTCTTATTTCTGTTTCAGAAATAGATCCAAAAACAGATAAATTTTTATTTCTTTCTATTGTGATTTTAGTAGGAGAATTTTTGTTTTCAGATATATTATTAATTAATTTATCAATTGAATCTATTGAGTTGTTATTTATTTTTTTTATGATGTCTCCTTGGATAAGCCCAGATATTTCAGCAGGTGAATCTGGAGCTATTTTTTCTATATATATTTCACCTCCCCATACTTTGTGTGGAGTTAAAAATATAAATAGAAGAATAAGGAATGTCATTAAAAAATTAAAAAATGAGCCCATAGAAAAAATTATTATTTTTTTAAGACTTAATGTTTTCGAAAATTTTTCTTTTTTATCAGGTGTTTCTATGGATGGTAATTTTACGTAACCTCCCAGAGGAATTGCATTTAAGCTTATAATTGTGGATGAGATTTTTTTTGCAAAAAGCCTTGGAGGGAATCCTATAGCAAATTCTTCTACTTCAATTTTGAATATTTTTGCCATAACAAAATGCCCAAATTCATGAAACACTACAATAATGAATATAATGGGGATGAATAGTAAGTATCCTGAAATTTCGCTCATTTACACCTTTGCCAGATCGTAAGTATTGTTTATAGTATTTTGATAAATTTCATTTATTTTATTTATATTTAGTTCAGTTACTTCTTTATGCTCTTGTAAAACAGATTCTATCAGAATTGGAATATCTGTAAATTTGATTTTATTATTAAGAAATAACTCTACAGCAGCCTGGTCTGCTCCACACAATGCAATTAACCAACTTCCTCTTTTCTTTCCATATTTTAATCCTATTTCAAAAACAGGATAATCTGAAGGATTAAATGGTTCAAAATCTGATCCATTTAGATTTTCTTTTTTAAACTCCCTATAAATTCCATCATTATTGTAATCCGGGTAATTCAAACCTTCATTTATAGGTATTTTCATATCTGGAGGATATGATGCAGCTATAAATGAATTGTCATCAAATTCAACCAAGGCATGTACGTTACTTTTCGGATTTAAAATTACTTCAATATCATCAACAGAAAAGTTAAATAATATACTGCATTCTATAACTTCAAATGCTTTATTCATTAATGTAGCTGAATCTATTGTTATTTTTTTTCCCATTTTCCATGTCGGGTGATTTAGCGCATTTTCAGGTGTGATGTTTTTGAGCATCTTGAATTTTGTACCTCTGAATGGCCCTCCTGATGCGGTAATAATGATTTTTTTTGGATTTTTATTTGTTTTAGATAGTATGCCCTTCACACTGGCGGGCTCACTATCCAAAGGAATTAATTTTCCTGAGTATTTATTTAGTTTTTCGTATATTAAATCAGCACCACACAGTATAGATTCTTTATTTGCCAAAGCTATGGTTTTAGATTTTTCTAAAGATTTAAGTACAGGTTCCAGCGAAGACAAACCTTCTGTTGCGACAACTAAAATATCAAGATCAGAATCTGTGGCTATATTTATTGGTGAATTGAGTTTTGAATTTTCAATGTTTATATTTTTTTTGTTTGTCCAATAATAATCAGGATGAAATTCATCAATTTGTTTTTTCAATAGTGTTGTATTACTGTTACAAGTTAATCCTGTAATGTTTAAATTAATTGATTTCTTACATATTTCAAGTGTTTGAATCCCTATAGAGCCAGTAGAGCCTAGTACTGATATATTTTTCATAGGTTAATCCATTTTAATAAAATAAAATATCCTAAGATAAAAATGAATAAGGACGAGTCTATTCTATCTAAGACTCCTCCGTGCCCTGGGAATATATTTCCGAAGTCCTTTATTTTTTTAATTCTTTTTATTTTAGAGAAAAACAAATCACCAATTTGTCCGAATATTGATAATAATATAATGCCAAATATAATATAAAAAATGTTAGCATCAACTAAATAAAATGGACTTATATTCCATTTTATTATTGCCAAGCTTAAAAAAGAAGTTACAATTATACCTCCTAATGATCCTTCTACAGTTTTACCCGGACTTATATTTCTCGATAATAAATGCCTGCCAAAAGCTTTTCCTGTAGCGTAAGCACTAGAATCATTCAAAGTGCTTATTATAATTAACAACAGAAAAACATTTTTATTTTCTATTAGAATTATTGATCCATAAATCATAAGAATAGATGGTAATAGAATAGGAAATATTAATTTGTAAAATTTATTTGCAAGAATATTTTGTTTATTGAAAATAATAGGTAAAAATATATTTAAGATAATTATTAAGCTTATTAAATAAAATATAAAATTTTTAAAATATATATTTGTATTGAAAATCTCATAAATAATGAAAGGAGAAATAGTAATAAAACCACTTATGAGACAGGTTATTACATTTTTTATGGTTAATTTTTTATTTGTAAGTTCCCTTGTTGAAAGGCATGATACGAAAAATAGAATAATAATAGAACCTATGTAGTTGTACCAAGTAATAAATATTAAGGGTAAGATTAAAAATAATGTAGATAGAATTCTTAATTGTAAATTGGAAATTGAATATTTAATTGGTTTTTCCATAATTTCTGTTTCTTTTTTTAAAATCGTTAAGAGCTTTTATAACGTCTTTTTTATTAAAATCTGGCCATAATTTCGAAGTGAAATACATTTCTGAATATGCTGATTGCCAAAGCATAAAATTGCTAATTCTTTTTTGTCCACCTGTTCTGATAATTAAATCTGGGTTTGGGATCTCTGAAGTATAAAGTAATTTTTCAAATTGCGTTTCATCTACATTATCTATATTTTGTTTGATTAATTTATTAACTGCATTGATAATTTCTTGTCGCCCCCCGTAATTCCATGCAATTATTAATTCTGCATCATATTTCAAATCATAATTTTGGGTGATATTTTCTATTTTTTTTAGTAAACGTTTTGGAAGATATTCTATATCACCTATAAACGACAATTTGATTTTATTCTTTCGGATTTCTTTTGCAATTTTATTTAGCGCAAATTCAAGTAATTTGAGTAAATTTTCTTTTTCTTCTTTGGGTCTGAAATTGTTTTCTGTTGAAAAGGCAAATAATGTTACATATTTTATTTTGTTATTTATTAATTCTTCGACAACTTCAGGAATGACATCTAATCCTTTTTTATGACCTGAAAATCTAGGAAGATTATATTGCTCAGCCCATCTTCCATTTCCATCCATAATTATAGCGACATGGTTGATATCATTTGTTTTCATTATGGGTAATTATAACGTTTTTTAGATACTTAAAATATCCTGTTGTTTGTTTTCTCCTGCAGTGTTCATGTCCGAGATAAAAGTATCTGTTACTTTTTGAACATCTTGTTGCATTCTTTTTGATTCGTCTTGGCTGATTGAGGAATTTTTTTCATCAGACTTTATTTCATCAATAATGCTTCTCCGAATATTTCTTATCGCAATTGAAGATTGTTCAACTTTTTGTTTTGCTACTTTACTTAACTCTTTTCTTCTCTCCTCACTAAGTGGTGGCACACTGAGTTTTATAATATCTCCGTCTATCGTTGGATTAAGACCTAAATCTGAAGATTGTATACTTTTTATTATTTGTTCAACATTGTTTTTATCCCAGGCATTAATGTTTATTAAACTTGCATCAATGATATTTATGGATGCTAGTTGATTTAAAGGCAGTGTAGAATTGTAGACATTAATTTTTAATGATTCAATAATACTTGTGTTTGCTCTTCCTGTACGAATTGATAATAATTCACTTTTTAAAATTTCCATAGATTTAATCATTTTCTTAGAGGTGTATTCTTTAACATTTTCAATATTTAATTCCATAAGATTCTCCTATTAGAATATATTGTTATTACTCAGTAAAGTACCATTTTGATTACCTGTAATGATACCTTTTAAATTACCTTTTTTAAACATATCAAATACAACTATTGGTAAGTCATTGTCCATGCATAAAGCTAATGCTGTACTATCCATGATTTTAAGTTTTTTTGTTAAAGCATCTTGGTAACTGATTTTATCAAATTTTTTTGCATTTGCATTTTTTCTCGGATCTTCGGAATACACACCATCAACCCCATATTTGGCCATTAATAGTAATTCAGCTTGGATTTCTATTGCTCTTAAAGATGCTGTGGTATCCGTAGTCATATGAGGGTTTCCTGTACCTGCAGCAAAAACTACTACACGTTTTTTTTCTAAGTGCCTGATTGATCTTCTTCTTATGTATGGTTCTGCAACTTGCTGGACAGTAATTGCTGATTGAGTTCTGGTATCAATAGAATATTTTCTTTCAAGAGAATCCTGAAGGGCAACAGCATTAATTATCGTAGCTAGCATTCCTGCATAATCTGCGGTTGCTCTATCCATTCCATCTTTTTCAGCTTCTGCTCCTCTCCATATATTCCCTCCGCCTACAACAACACCAATTTCTATTCCTAATTTAACTATGGATTTAATTTCATTGGCCATATAATTTATTGCTTTAGGATCTATGCCGCTGTCTCGATCACCTTTAAAAGATTCTCCGCTTATTTTTAATAGAATTCTTTTTAATATCGGTTTTGCCATAAATTATATTTTAATCTGAAATAGCAAATCTTTGAAATCTTTTAATTTGTATATTTTCACCTAGTTTGCCAGATGTTTCCTCAATAAGTGATTTAATGGTTTTTTCACTATCTTTTATAAAAGTTTGTTGAAGTAAAGAATTTTCTGATGTGGGTTTAATATCTTTATTATTAGTTTCTGATTCTGCATCTAAATATATAGGGTTCATAGCAGCTATTTGCATAGTGATTTGATGGGCTAAATCTTTAAAATCTTCTGTTTTTGCTACGAAATCAGTCTCACAATTTATCTCTAATAAAACTCCTATTTTGCTATTAGAATGTATGTATGAGGAAATTATACCTTCTTTAGCACTTCTTCCTGATTTTTTTCTTGCTAAAGCTATACCTTGCTCTTGAAGTATAGACATTGCTTTATCAATGTCACCATTACTAGATTCTAGTGCAGACTTGCAAGCCATAATCCCTGCACCAGTTTTATCCCTTAATTCTTTTATCAAATTAGAATTCATTTAAAAATCTTTAATTTTTATTTTCTGGTTTTTTAGTTGATTGGGTAGCAGTTACATTAGTTTTGGGTTTAGGTTTTTTTACAAGTGTTTTACCTTCGATAATAGCATCGGCTATAACATTAGAAATTAGTTTAATAGATCTTATAGAATCATCATTTCCAGGTATAATGTAGTCTATCCCATCTGGATCTGAATCTGAATCTACCAAACCTATTACAGGTATATTAAGGATATTAGCTTCATTTATAGCAATTTTTTCTTTTTTTACATCAATAACGTAAAGGCAATCTGGTAATTTGTTTGTTTTCTTTAGCCCTTCGAAGAATTTATTGAGTCTATTTATTTTTTTGTTTATTTGTGTCTGTTCTTTTTTTGTTGGAATTGTTGTTTGTTCGCTATTTTGTTGGTTTTCGAGTTCATTTAGGTGTTTTATTCTTTTAATTATAGTTTCAAAATTTGTTAATGTACCCCCAAGCCATCTGGAAACAACGTATGGAGAATTAGATTTTTCAGCAGCAGATTTAATAGTTAGTTGAGATTGTTTTTTTGTCCCAAGCATTAGAACAGTGCCACCATTTGCACTTAAATTTTTAACATATTTACAAACATTATTTAAAATTGATAGCGTTTGAGTTATATCAATTATATGTATACCTTTTCTTGAAGAATGAATATATGTATTCATTTTAGGATTCCATTTTGTTTTTTCATGCCCAAAATGAATCCCGGCGTCTAATAATTCTTTCACACCAATTTCAGTCAATTTCAATGTTTTTTCATTATTAGTGACATTTTCAGAAATAGTCATTAACATTATCTCCTTATTACATTATATTGAAGGTTAAAACCAAGCAACGAGAGAGAGTATAACACAAAGAATATAATTAATTGTACATTTCTAATGTATCATTTAGTTTGTTTAATTTATTTAAGAATAAAAACTTTATAAATACTCAATTTATTTGTTTTTTGTGATAAGATCTATTTTGTTAGTAAAAAAATAAATTTAAAGTGAATAAAAAAGAAGTATTTAAGAAGCACGATAAAGACACAGGGTCTGTTGAATTTCAAATTTCCCAACTTACGAATCGTATAAATGTACTTACGGATCATCTGAGATCAAATCCAAATGATAATAGTTCCAAACATGGAATGTTAAAACTTGTTGGAAAGAGATCCAGATTTTTATCATATTTACGAAAAGATAATTTAAGTATTTATGAAAGTATTTTAACTTCCTTGGGCATTAGAAGATAATTATTTTTTAATTATCTTTCAAATCTATGCTTATCACGTTTTACCTTAGGAGTAATAATGCAAGAAGATAAACACAAATTTTTAATTAATGGTGAAGAAATTTCATTTGAAATAGGGAATATGGCTAAAGCAGCTAATGGATCTGTTTTAGTACGTTATAGAGATAATGTACTATTGATTACTGCCACCATGAGTAATCCAAGGCCAGGAATAGATTTTTTCCCTCTGATTGTTGATTTCGAAGAAAAATTATATGCAAGAGGAAAAATACCTGGAGGATTTTTTAGAAGAGAAGGGCGACCAAGTTCTTCAGCTATTTTATCTGCTAGATTGATAGATAGAACTTTGAGACCTTTATTTCCCGAGAGTTTTCGCCATGAAGTAGCAATAGTAATCTTACCTTTGGCAGTTGATTTAACCACTCCATTAGATTGGTTGGGATTAATTGGTGCTAATTTAGCTTTATCTATTTCTGATATTCCATTTAATGGTCCTGTTTCAGCAACAAATATTGGATATATAAATGGTGATTTAGTTTCAAATCCATCATATGAACAATTAGATGAAAGCGAATTTAACCTCCTTGTTTCCGGAAGCACTGACGGAGTGGTAATGATTGAATCTGAAGGAAAAGAGATTTCTGAAGATTTAATGTATGAAGCAATTGTTAAATCACAGGAAATAAATAATGAAATTATAGATAATTTAAAATCATTTGTTGCTAAAAATGGAAAAGATAAATTACAAGTAACTAATGATTTTGATGAATCTAAATATTCTGAATTGATAACTGCATTAGAATCTGAATTATTAGATATTTACAAAAACAACGATTTAAACAAATCAGAAAAAGATCTTTCTATCAATGAAAAAATTGAAAAATTTTTTGAAGACAAAAAAACTGACAATGAAGCTGAGGATTACAAATCAGAATTAGATAAGTTGAAAGCAAATGTGTTCAGGAAAATAACACTCGAAAATAAATCAAGAGTAGACGGAAGGAAATTTGATGAAATCAGAGATTTGAGTGGATCAGTTGATATTATCCCAAAAGTCCATGGAAGTGGCATGTTTACTAGAGGTGAAACTCAAGTTTTATCTTTGGTTACACTAGGTTCTGCAAGAGATTATCAGAGATTAGACACTTTGACTCCGCTTGAAGAAAAAAGATTTATGTTACATTATAATTTTCCTCCATATTCTGTAGGTGAAGCTAGACCTATGAGATCTCCAGGAAGAAGAGAAATAGGTCATGGAGCTTTGGCGGAAAAAGCTATAGAACAGGTTCTGCCTAATTCTGAAGATTTTCCTTATGCTATAAGAATTGTATCTGAAGTATTGCAATCAAATGGAAGCACTTCGATGGGCACTGTTTGTTCTGCTACTTTGGCTCTAATGGATGCAGGTGTACCTATAAAAAAACCTGTGGCTGGAATTTCTGTGGGATTAATTTCTGATGATGATAATTATGAAGTCCTTTTAGATATTCAGGGAGTTGAGGATCATTATGGAGATATGGATTTTAAAGTAGCCGGCACTGAAGATGGTATTACAGCTATTCAATTAGATATTAAATTGAATTTCATATCACTTGAAGTAGTTAAATCTACTCTTGATATTGCTAAAAACGGACGGTTACATATTTTGGATACAATTAATTCTATTATTGATAATCCAAGAGAAGAATTAAAACCTGATGCCCCAAGAATAACTAAATATCAAATTGACCCTGATAAAATAGGACTTTTAATTGGACCCGGTGGTAAAACTATTAAAGGTATTTCTGAAGAAAGTGGTGCAGTTATCGATATAAATGATGATGGTATTGTTTCTATCTCTTCTGAAGATGGAGAGGCGTTGGATATAGCGTTAAATAAAGTTAAAGCGCTTACCAAAGAGATTAAAGCTGGGGAAATTTACAAAGGAAAAGTTGTAAGTATAAGAGATTTTGGTGCTTTCGTAGAACTGACACCAAGTAAAGATGGTTTGGTACATATAAGCGAACTTGAAAATTTCAGAGTAAAAAATGTAGAAGATGTTGTGCAAATTGATGATATCGTTGAAGTTTTGGTTAAATCTGTTTCTCCTGATGGCAAAGTATCATTATCTAGAAAAGCTTTGCTTGAAGATTCTGAATAAATATGTTTTGCTTGTTATAACAACATGTTTTTTGAATTAAATGTCTAATAACAAGAAAATAAAAATGATACTGAATGGTGCTCTTGGTCGTATGGGAGGATATGTATTAGATGCGGTATTAGACACAAATGATATCGAAATTATACATGGAGTAGATCCTACAGTCACTGATACTACAAATAATTATAAAGGTATTAATTTAGGATCCAATATAGGTGAGGTGTTGAACGAAGATATTGATGTTGTAGTAGATTTTACGAATTCAGAAGTTACTATGGATATAGTAACTAAATGTAGAGATAATAACGTTGATTTAATTATTGGGTCTACTGGTTTTACACAATCTCAAATAAGTGAACTTAAAAGCATAGCTAACAATTCTAATATTACTGTTTTTTTAGTTCCAAATTTTTCAATAGGCGCCAATTTGTTAATGAAAGCTGTTGAAAATATATCAAATTATTATGATTATGTTGATGTTACTGAAATGCATCATGAGAATAAAGTAGATTCTCCTTCAGGCACTGCAATGTCGATAGCTGAATCTATTAGCAAAGGTAAGAAAAGTGGTAAATTTTCACAAAATATTCCAGAACGAGAATCTGTTAAACATGCCAGGGGTGCAAATTATGACGGGATTAATATACATAGTAGAAGAATGCCGGGTTATGTAGCACATCATGAGGTTGTTTTTGGAAGTTTAGGAGAAACTTTAACATTGAGACATGACTCTATTGATAGAAAATCATTTATGCAGGGTGTTATTGAGTCAATAAGATCAATACATACTCTTCAAGGATTTGTATATGGGTTAGATAATATTCTATGATTCTCTTTATATATTAAAACTAGGTATTATTTCAGAGTTGACCAGAGTTTAAACCTTTGATATTCTCTCTTATAATTTAAATTCTATAGTATGGATTATGGATATTGAAAAAAAATTTTTAGATCACGCATATGGATACGATGATGTTTCTATTGTTCCAGGCGAATTTACGATTAATCCTGAATTAGCTGATACAAAATTTAAAATCCAGGAATTAGAATTTGATATACCAATTTTAGCTTCAGCAATGGATGCTGTGGTATCTCCTGAATTTGCAGTGAATTTTAACTCAAAAGGCGGACTTTCTGTATTAAATTTAGAAGGGATATATACGAAATATAATGATTATACTGATCCTTTGAATTCTATTATTTCTGCAAATGAAAATGAATCAACATCAATTATGCAAAACGTATATTCAAAAGATATTGATGAAAATTTAGTTGCTCAACGTGTAAAAGAAATAAAAGAAAGAAGTTCTATTTGTGCTGTCTCTGTTACTCCTGCCAATACTAAAAGATTAAGCCCGATAGCAATTGAAGCCGGTGCAGATATAATTGTGGTTCAATCTACAGTCACTACTCCAAGACATTTTTCTAAAAGCATTACAGGATTAAATATGTCTGATTTAAAAAAGCAGATTAAAATTCCATTGATAGTAGGTAATTGCGTTAGCTATAACGTAGCTTTGGAGTTTATGAATACTGGAGTTGATGGGATTTTAGTTGGCGTAGGACCTGGTGCTGCCTGCACAACCAGAGAAGTAACTGGGCTAGGTGTTCCTCAGGTAACAGCTACTATAGATTGTTCTATGGCCAGAGATACTTATTTTAAAGAAACAGGAAGATATGTTTCAATTATTACTGATGGCGGAATAAGAACTGGAGGAGATTTCTGTAAATCATTTGCTTCAGGAGCTGATGCTGTTATGATTGGAACCCCTTTAGCTCAGACAGAAGAAGCTCCTGGTAATGGGTTCAATTGGGGTATGGCTACCCCTGATCCTGCTTTACCTAGAGGTACAAGAGTATCTGTTGGAAGAAAATGGGCTTTAGATACTTTATTGCATGGACCGTCTTCAACTAGTGATGGTACACAAAATTTTATGGGTGCGTTAAAGAATTGTATGGGTTTTGTTGGAGCATATTCCATAAAAGATATGCATAAATCTAAAATGATAGTTGCTCCATCTATAAAAACTGAAGGTAAATTTTTTCAATTACGTAAATAACAATATTCGTCTAATTTATTATCAATGTTTTTTGTTGATACTATAATGAATCTGTAATTTTCAGTGTAATCTTTGATCAGATATATGTTTTGATTATTAAAAATATCATTTGCAAGGTTGAAAAATTCCATAGATGTTTCTGAGTTAATTTCTAAAATAATGTATTCACATTCAATTTGTTTTTGTTTTGTTTCCAGTAATAAGTTTAATGATAACTCATATCCTTTTTCCCCACCGTATAATGCATTTTGGGGTTCGAATTGTAGCTCTGGTGATAGAAGTTCCATTTGTATTTTCGATAAATAAGGAGGATTGGAAATTATAAATTTATATTTACCTTTCATTCCATTTAATAGATTTGTTTTTACAATATGAAATGTGTCTTTATTATTATTTATTTGTTTAATATTTTTTAAACTTATTTGGAGTGCTTTATCTGATATATCAGTTAAAATATATTCATTTTTCTGATTGTTTAATTCATTAGCGATTGAGATAGAAATAATTCCACTGCCACTTCCTATTTCCAGGGTTTGAAAATTAGAATTTATATGATCAAGTGCTAATTTTTTTGTTATTTCTATTATTAATTCTGTTTCTTGCCTGGGAATTAATACATTTTTATTGATATAAAATGGAAGGCCAAAAAAATGTATTTTTTTTAAGATATAAGGTAAAGGTATTCTTTTTATTCTTTTATCAATGATTTTGTTATTTTTTTTGATTTCCTCAAC
>CAZMBU010000010.1:0-11863 GCA_964564565.1 uncultured Dehalococcoidia bacterium
CTGCAATTTATGATATATATCTCTATGTTCTTTATTAAGTTTTTTATGTATTTTCACATCAACATTAATCAAATGAACCCCTCTTTTATTTTTTTCCCTAACATCCACAATACCTTTACCTCTTAATCTAAAAATTTGACCTGATTGTGTCCCTGGAGCAATAGTTAAATTTTCTTCACCCTGAATAGTAGGAATTTTAATAACTCCTCCCAAGACTAATGTTGGCACATTTAATTCTATTGATATTTCTATATTATTACCTGATCTAACAAATATATTATGTTCTTGAACTTTTACAACTACATATAAATCGCCATCCTGCCCGCCACCAAAGCCTGGCTCACCTTCACTTTGAAGTCTGATTTGCATACCATCATCTATTCCTTGAGGTATAGTAACAAAAATATTTTTTGTATCTTTATACCTTCCTGAACCTTTACATTTTTGGCATCCTCTATCAAATGAATCCCCTGTACCACTACATTGCTGACAATTCACTACCTGGGTAAATTGACCAAACATTGTTCTCTGTGCTCTTTTTATCTGTCCTGTGCCAGAACAATTAGAACAATTAATAGGCTCGCAAGTATCACATCTTGTTAACTTTTCAATAGTTATACCTTTTTCTCCGCCAAAAACAGCTTCTTCAAATTCTAATGTTATTGGATATTCTAAATCTGCTCCCCTGTATGAAGCCTTTCTATTAGTTGAAGATTGAGATCCTCCAAAAAAAGCATCAAATATATCTCCAAAACCCCCAAAACCTTCAAATCCAGCTGATCCTGATGCTCCAGATACACCTGCATGTCCAAACTGATCATATTTAGATCTTTTATCTGAATCAGACAATATTTGATAAGCTTCATTAATTTCTTTAAATTTTTCTTCTGCATCTTTTGATTTATTACGATCAGGGTGATACTCCAAAGCTTTCTTTCTGAAAGCAGATTTTAACTGCTCATCAGTTGCTCCTTTTGAAACACCTAGTATGTCATAATAGTCTCTTTTTTCTGGCATATTTATATATTAATTAAATAATTAAAAATAAATTATACTAAAATTCATGACACTTCTAAATATTCATATAATTTACTGATTAATTAAAATATTAAAATTAATGGTAAAAGAGTAAATATAACTACGAATTTTGTTGTGATATACTGAGATAAAATAAAATATATAATTTAATTATGGAAATAACTTTAACGGAATCAAATTCACTAAAAATAATATCTGGGAATTTTACGCTAGTTACTAACCCTGTAACAAAAAATAACTTTAATGTTGGACTGTTTAATAATCCAAATACACAATCAAATAATAATGGGAACCTTATAGTTAATTCTCCAGGCGAATTTGAAATAGGAAATTTTTATATAACTTCAATAGGATATAAAAAAAATACAGATTCAAAAGAAAATACAAACCAAGAATCACAAATAATTGATACAAACGAGGAGCCAATACAACAATCTTTAATAGATTTTGAAGAGCAAAAAACGCAACATATCGTATCAAATGAAATAGATAGTCATTACTCTATTTATCATCTTATTCAAGTTGAAGGAATAAAAATCTTATCTGTAGATGACACTGAAATACCTAAAAGTCAAAAAAGCAGACTATCATCAGAGAATCCTAAAATTATACTTACCCCTTATAATAATATAAACAAAATTGGAAATAATGAATTCCAAAAGCTAATTGATGATATAGATTATAGAGTCCTAATAATTTCAAATATTCAAACAGAATATAATGAAGAAGAATTATATGAAAATAGCAGAATCACTTTTGGAATAAAAGATAAAGCAAATTTGAATAAATTAAATATTACTCCAAATAATTTACCTAAAGAAAAAAGAATAGTGCTCTTAAATCAAAGTAAATAATCGATACTTTACTTTTTCATTCTTTTAGATTTAAATGCAATCATTGGTACCAATAGCATCAAAGCTAAACTTATAGCACCAGAATAGTTATTATTCTTATTAGAAGATACAAAAGAACAATTGGAACCAGAAGAACTATCTGTGGTTGGAGTAGTAGAAGAAATTTCTTTCGGTTCTTCAGCAACAGTAGTCTTCATAGGCAGTCCTACAAAAAACAATTTAATATCTTTGGTAGAGCCAGGTATATATAATTCATTAATAGGTTCAGATTGAACATTGTTTAACATAAATATAATTGGTTTATCGATAAATGTTGAATTACCTGGAGATATAACTAAATTTTGAAAAGAGTTTCCAGAAATTATAGCCGGAGGAGAGATATAATCGCCTATTTTAGCTGTTAAGACAGCATCAGTAGGGATTTGTGATCCAGCCACTACAATAGAGCCAGAATAAACTGATGGGAAAGCAGTTTTTGGTTCAGACTCAGTTTTGGCACTAGCTTTTGTTGAAGCAGCCTCTGCGTCAGCTTTTGTTTTAGCTGCCTCGTCTGCGTCTGATTTTGAATTAGCTGCTGCGTCTGCGTCTGCTTTAGCCTTTGCTGCTGCGTCTGCGTCTGCTTTAGCCTTTGCTGCTGCGTCTGCTTTAGCCTTTGCTGCTTCAGCAAGTTCAGCTTGGGATGGTGGTACAGTTGCAAATGTTAAAGCATATCTAAATTTAACTTTTGCACTAGAATAAGTACCGGTCTCAGAAGCTGATTCAGTACAAGGAATTTCGCCACATAAAAAATAAAACTTAATTTGCTTATTTACAGCAACTGGTTCCATAGGGCCAAGAGTTAAAGCAACATAATTATTACCACTGACTTTAACACTATTAGAAGTGTAAATTATTGTTCCATTAGTATCAAATATTCTTCCGACCAATAATCTACCATCAGGAGAATCACCGGAGCTAACAGTTATTGTGCCTGAAAAAACCATTGGTAACAAAGGCGGTGCAGCATATGTATTAGTTGATATACTTTGAAAAAGTAAAACAACAATGAAAAGAACAATTATTCTATTATATTTTTTTATTACTGAAAACAAAAACAAATTCTCCTTAAATAAACAGAGACCTCCCAAATTTGGGAGGTCTCTGATTTTAAACTACGTTTAGTTTAAATCTAAGTTACGGTACTAATGTACCAGCCTTAGTAGCATATACCCAGTAACCTCTACCAACTTTTACGTTGTTGCCAGTGTCATCTGAAGCATATCCTGTCCAAGCACCAGTAGATGTTGTGTACTCGTACATCTTAGTTACTGTTAGACCAGTTAGGTAAGCTTTAACAGTTGATACAGTAGCATCATCTGCTAGAGCTCCGCTGGTGTCGACAGCAGCTACCATATTCCATCCAACATTTATTCCAATTGTTGGAGGTGTTGGTGGAGTATCACTACCAGATGCTCCTCCTACTAATGCAGGAATATCAATCTGTAGTTTCTGGAAGTCTGCAGTTTTAACCCAGTAAGCCTTATGGCCTTCCATAGTGGTTAATGAACCAGCAAACGCTCCCCATGCTCCGTCTGTCTTTTCTCTGACAGCTACTTTCCAAGCTCCATCCTGATAAGCATATACAGTTGATACACCATTATCAGTTCCAATTACTGTATCAATTGCAGTACTTGAAGGATTATTTGGTAAGCTGATTAAGTTCCATCCAGCACTTAAGCCTAATTTGAACTTAGCTCTTGCTTTAACAGTAAATTTACTTGTTGTCTCAGATGATTTGTTACCAGCTACATCAGTTACCCTAGCTGTAATTGTCCACTGACCAAGTTCCATATCTGCAGTTGGTGCATATATGAATCTCTTATTGTCAGCTGAGGATAAGTCACCACTAATATCAGTGACTACCGCACTTGGACTCTTAAGTTCAGCTTTAGTAATAGTTACAGTTGTGTAAGTGTCATCTGCGTATTCATCATCGTCAGCTATTATGCTTACATATGGCCTTGCCTTTTCAGTGGAAGTTCCGCCTGAAGGGTCGAATGTAAGGGTTGGACCAGCTTGGTCAATTTCAACCACGTTTGAAGCATTAGCATAATGATATGTTACTTTAACTATAGATGTAGCAGTTAATGCTGTACCTAAACATACAGTGAAGTTTTCATTTTCACCATAGTCTAAGGCAGATACGTACATGTCAGTAGCAGCTACTACGTCTGAACATCCAGTTCCACCGGAGTTCGCAGCAGCAGCTATTGCCATTGCAGTACCATCAATACTTATTGCTATGTCATCTAATAATGAAGTGTCACCATCAGCGTCAGCTACAGGCCAGTTTGCTAATTTCAAGCTTGTGGCTGTAGATGCACTCACATTAGCTGTGATCTGAGATGAAACATCTTCATCAGTTACTTTTGTTATACCAGATACAGTACTGTTTGACGCTAAGTCAACGTTCTTTATCTGGATACCGAAGATACCTGTACTAGCGTCACCAAACGGTGCATTTATTTCTTTAGCATAGAATCTACCTGTTGTAGGTGTAGTCATAGTTACGGCATTGCTTGTTGAAGCAGTTTCGGAACCATTACCACCAGCTATCAATACTACTGTACTAGATCCACTTAATTTTTCAGAAGATGTCCATGTTAATGTTGTTTCTTCTTTTGTATCAAGTAGGTCTGCTAAGGTACCAACTTTAACGGTTAGTAATTCGTCGGTGATAGTAGGTTTCTGACCGTCAGTAGCAGTCACTGTATCAGCTACAGTTTTACCTGTTGCTGGTTTCAATGAGTTACCGGCTAAGTCTTTAATTGTACCTACCATCTCAATTTTTGGTTTTGCGTCTGGCAGAAGAGCTGTACCCATTTTTAGGTATACAGCCTCATTCTTATTACAGGCTGAACCTGTACCTGCTAGACAATTAGCATCACTATCGTTTATTCCACCGATAGATACTGATGCTGGAACAACTCCATCAACATGGAAGTCTGCAGCTTCAACTGTGTCAACGTCTACTGATTCATTAAATATTACTTTAATGGATTCTGTAGCACTTGTTGTCTTGTCAGCTGATGTTACTGTATCCCATCTTGTACCAGTTGATGCTGATAACATATCTGGGGCTACTGTATCTATTCTGAAGTTTCCTGCAGTTGTAGTTACAGTTTTAGTATTACCAGACTTGTCAGTTGCAGTAATTGTGTAATGATACTGTGTACCATGTGAGTTACCATCCGCGTCCTGCAATGTGGTTGTATTTAACTCAAAACCACCTGCTGTTCTGGTTGTACAGTCACCACTGTCAGTAGAAGTTCCACTCCAAGCGCTTACTGAAGCAGCAGCGATTGAGAATTTAACCTGCAACGATGAGCTTGATACAGAAGTAAATGTTAATTCTGAATCATTCACTTTACAGTCATTTGTACCATCATTAATAGTAACAGCTATATTATCACCAAGTGTTGTTGTGCTAAACCCGGACTGATCATCAGTCAAAGTAAAGGACAGTGTTGGTGATGCAGCGGACAGATATGATCCGTCAGCTGGACTTACGTCGCCAATAGTAGGGTTCGTAGCATCAATTGTTACACTATGAGAGTTTATAGCGGTAGTATTATCTGTATCATAGTAAGTTACAGTTAATGTATCGCCCTCTTGTACCCACAGGAAGTTATCGTTCGCAGCTGATTTTGAAGCATCATCGCTTAAATTCAATTTACCTCTCCACTTCTGAGCAGTAGCACTTGCTGCTGCGCTTGAAGTATATGCAGCTACTTCCTGAATATCTACCCATTCACCTACGGGGTCTGAAGTACTTGTTATTTTCGCTCTGTTAGTATTTGAAGTAGCAGTACCAGTTGTAGAATTATAATTATCAGTTAAATGATAATAAATAGTAGCTTCAACGGTAGAGCCTGCTGCAACGTCCACGCCCTCTACAAGAGACCATGTTCCAGAGTTTGAATTATAGTTATCAACAGTAGCATTAGAACCATCAATTTTCACTGATGGAACAGCTGAGAATGGTGTGTTTGCTGGTGTTCCAGAATCATATGTTGATAACACAGTGTTATCATCATCTAAGTCTGTTGCAGTACCTAAACCTTGAGTTGTTGTAGCACTGACAAAGTCACCAGAGTTTGCACCACCTGCTAGGTCATAACCTAACAAACCAGCCTGAACAGGAGCTGTACCACTACATACTCCACCCTCAGTAGTCGAACCTAAAAGTGTTCCGGCAACACCGAAACCACCTCGTACGCTATTTGCGTAACACTTAAGCAGATCACCTGTAGATCCAGACTGAGCAGTTTCAACTGTCGAACCAATACTCCAACTTGAAGTATCTTTTACAGCAGTTGTAATGGTTTCCCATTTCGCTAGCCCTGTTTTTGTTTGCTCTAAGTCAACATCATTAATATAGAAATGTGCAACATCTCCTGGCTTGTAGTAAGTTACTTTCGCTGCTGCGTCAGTCAGAAAAAGTACCTTATCTGCAGCCGGAACAACAGCTTCTACACTTTCGGATGTATCAAATGTAACAAATGATACAAGCAAAAGAGCTGCTAGACTCAGAAAAGAAATAATTTTAAATGGGTTTTTCACTTCTCGACCCCCTTTTTAATATTTAATAAAATTACAAGTTAATAAAGAATATTCACAAATAAAACGGCGAGCAGTTAAGTTAGCTGCTCTTTCATCAAATCTTTGATTTAAAAGATTATTCAATTAATTTTTACCACTTTGTTGTGAATTTTACTACAGTATTGAACAACATCTGAAAAGAAGTGTCAATACTCTCTAAGGCTAAATTTTCATCACTTTTATAAATAAGAGTAATGGAAATCTAAACTCAAAGCTCAGAAATCATATATATATGTAGAATCTATGTCAATAGTAATACAGTCCTTAAATATATAAATAATAAAATAAACAAATGAAATATTTAATATTGCAACAAAAAACTTTTGTTTTATACTTGAATAACAAACCATTTTTACAAACTAATATCAGAGAGAGAAAAGGACAATTTTGAAAATAACAGATGTTAAAACAAAAATTTACAAATGGGATTTGCCACAACCAATAACAAACGGACTGCATACCTATTCAACAGTTTCACTTAATATCATAGAAATCCATACGGACGAAGGTATTACAGGAATTGGATTAACTGGTGGAGTCAAAGACGGGGAAAAAATCGTAAAAGAAATCATTGAATATTTAAAAACAAGGATAATAGGATTAAATCCTTTGGATAATGAAATGATATGGAAATTATTATGGGAACCTAAAATCATAGGAAGAAGAGGAATTACCACAAGAATTATTGGGGGAATTGATTTGGCATTATTAGATTTTAAAGCCAAGTTATCAAATATGCCCGCGTACAAACTTCTTGGAGGATACACTGAAAACGTAAGAGCTTATATAGCTGGGGGATATTATGAAGATGGTAAAGGATTAAAAGAGTTAGGCATGGAAATGGAAGAAAGTTTAAAAATGGGTGCAACGGCTGTAAAAATGAAAATAGGCGGAGTTTCAATAAATGAAGATGTAGAGAGAGTGAAAGCTGTCAGAGAAACAGTAGGAAGCAATATTGATATTATGGTTGATGCAAACTGCGCTTATAATTTAAACCAGGCTATAAAGATAGCTGACAAAATTGAAAAATACGATATTTTTTGGTTTGAAGAGCCTTTATTACCTGATGATTATAATGGATATAAAATATTATCAGCAAAAAGTTCAATACCTATTGCCACAGGTGAAAATGAATATACAAAATTTGGATTTAAAGAATTAATAGAAAAAAATGGGGCAACAATAATCCAACCTGATGCTTTAATCATGGGTGGAGCAACAGAATTTATGAAAGTAGCCTCATTTGCCGAAACACATCATTTAGACATAGCACCTCATGGTAATCAAAATGTACATATTCAACTTCTTTGCGCAATACCAAATGGTTTAATTCTTGAATATTATGTAAGCTCTACTGACCCTCTTTGGGGGCAAATATACCAGAACGATTTGAAATTAAAAAATGGAATGGTAAGCCCTCCTGATGTTCCGGGATTAGGATTAGAAATAAAAGAGAAAAACTTAGAAAAATATAGAGTTATCTAAATTACTCTTCTGATTTATCATCAGTCTCAGAATCAGCTGAATCATCACTTTCATCACCTTCCTCAGACTCTTCTCCTTCAGCAAGCTCTTCTTCGGCTTCTTCCTCAATCTCAATTCTAGGTGGTATTACTCTTGCAACTGCGAATGTTTCGTCAGAAACAATTTGTACTCCTTCGGCAATTTCAATGTCACCTACCAATATACTCTGTTCCAAAGATTCTATAACAGATATATCTAAATCAAGGGATTGTGGAACAGTATCTACTTTACTTGACACTCTTATTGTTTCCATTAATTTAATCAATACACCACCTAAGTTTTTCACTGCGGGTGACTCTCCAATTAAATTAATAGGTACTTCTACTTCTACTTGGTCATCTTTTCCAACTATCTGAAAATCAACATGAAGAATTTGTTCAGTTAATGGATGTCTTTGAACTTCTCTTGCAAATGCAATAATATCATTTTTACCATCATTCAAAGTTATTGGACTTGAAAATCCTGCTAAATCTAAGATGTTAATCAATTCTGACATTTTAACCTGCATAGAAGCAGAGTCAAATTCAGATCCATATAAATGAATAGGAGTGATTCCCTGATTTCTCAAAGTTTTCACTTTTTTTCCTTCAGTGGTTCTTTTCTGTATTTGCAGAATAGCTTCCATATCAATAATATAAAATAATAAATAAATTATTCAAAGACTAAATTAGCTACAATAATCTATCACAACACCAACCCATAAACAATACAATGATTTGGTGTATTTTAAACAACTATATTATGAAAAAGGAAAAAAAGTGAAAGTATCAAAAGCACAGGAATCTGATATTCCGGAAATAATTCAATTCAATATAAATATGGCTATGGAAACTGAAAATAAAAAATTAGACAAAGAAACTGTCACAAAAGGAGTTCATGAAGTGTTTAATTCTCCATCTCTAGGTTACTACATTATTGTTAAAGATTCCTCAGGGATACTTGGTTGCTTAATGATAACTTATGAATGGAGTGACTGGAGAAATGGCTTATTTTGGTGGATTCAAAGTGTGTATGTAAAAAAAGAATATAGAAGAAAAGGAGTTTTTAGAAAAATGTATAAATTTATACATGAAAGAGCAATTGGTGATAAGCAGTGCACTGGAATAAGATTATATGTTGAAAACAATAACTCTATTGCTCAAAAAGTTTATAACAATCTTGGCATGAAAGAAACATACTATAAATTATTCGAAGTAGATTTTAATGAGTAATTAAAGTGAACTTATAAATTTCTTATATATATCATTAGCAATAGAAACATCCCAGGTTGCAATCCCTAAAGATTTAAAAAAGATTTTATTTTTATCTTCAGATAATTTAAATTGAGTTTTAAAAATATCTGAAAAATATATTACATCCTTCCATTGCAATAAACCTTTTGAAACCGGATTTAACAAATCTCCACTTTCTAATTTAGCTTGATCTATATCATCAGCAATCACTAAATTACAATTTGCAATAGTTTCCTCATCAATTTCTATATAATAAGGAGTTGCAGCACCCATGCCTATTATTAAATATTGATCTTTTAAATAATTATAATTAATCACTGGTGTAGAAGAATTTGTTGCAGTAATTATCACATCACTGTTTATCAAAGCATCTTCCATAAAATCACAATTAACAAACTCTTGTTCGGGAAATAACTTTTGAAAACCAACAACAAATTTTGTTCTTCTAATTTTATTAGGACTAAAAATAAAAATTTTCTTATAATCAACATTTGATGTAATAACTGATTTTAATTGCTGATGTGCTTGAAAACCTGTACCAATAATAGCTAAATTATTCATATCTTTAGTTCTTAATTTGTTGATAGCCAAAGATGTAACAGCTGCTGTTCTATATCTTCCAATTTCCTCAGCTTCTAAAATAGCCAATAAATTTTTCTCATGAAAATCATATAAGTAAATATAATAAAAATACTTGCCATTATTGACCACGTAATGTTTTATCCCAAACACATTCATTTCAGGAATTGAAGCTGTCATATCAGCTAATAATTTTGAATCACCAAAGGATTTTGTAGTTCTTGGTTTTAAATATACTGAACCATCACTTTGCATTTTCATCACTGATTCTACTGAATTGTATGCGAGTTCCATAGAAATAAATTCAGTAACAATGGAATGATTAATAATTTTCAAATCTAACAACCTGTTAATTATGGTTTGGTAGCTACAATTTCCATCCAATTACGTTGAACAAAATTAAGCTTCATTTCGTTAAAAGTATCTCTTACAGCTTTTTGTAATGAATTACTAGCAATGTCTAAATTCACACCTGGCATAATGCCTTCTATAAAATCTTTAAATCCGCTAATATCCAACCAACCACCAAGGGGAACATTTACTTCTCGTATTTTAGTACTCATGATTTTCATTCCGCAATTTTCTAAAACTTCTTTATATTGATTAGGATTAAGTTGAACTCTAGATTCAATTTTTTCAGCTTTAATTGGCCGTGTATTATATTCCTTTGATAATATTCTCATTGCTTTAAACATCCATTTCCTGTAAAAACCTAATGTATGTTCCGGGTGAGCACCATCAAAAAATGAAGAATTAAATGCAAATCTACCACCAGGTTTAAGAATTTTCATAACATCTTTTATAACAAGTTCTTTATCATCTAAATAATGTATAGCATTACAAAGGACAACCAAATCAACTTTATCTTTAATGTTTGAAGAAAATTCCTCATAACGACTTTGTACAAATGTAATCATAGAATCAGAAACCGACTGCAGGTTAGCTTTTGCTTCTTTTAATGAGATTTCTGAGAAATCTACAGCAATAATAGAAGAGTTTGTACTGTTAATACGATTAAGTCTTTCTAAGATAATTTTACTGATACCACCACTTCCACATCCTAGGTCTACAATTTTTTGATCCGATTTTATATTCAAAGAATCAATTAAATCTTTATTAACATTACTGTAAAAATCATTGTCTGAAAATTTTGAAAAACCAAAATTTGTATCACTCATATTCAAACCTTTACTTTTTATAAAAACTATATCATAAATATTTATAATATTAAAATTTCTACACTACAGAAAATAATTCAGTAAAATGAGTTTCCTGTAAAGTTGGATATATTTCACTAAACAAAGAGGTTATTTCTTTTGTAGCTCTAACTTTATCTCTGGAATTCATATAATCGTCATAAGATTCCCATCTTTGTATAGTTTGAACTTTACCATGAAGTCCGTAAGACGCCCTTAAAATTTCAATTCCCGGAAATCCATTATCTACAAAAGCCTGCTGAACTTTTTTTAATAAACTCATCATAGTTCCGCCTGTCCCTGCTTTAGGGATATAAGTTCTCATCACGATTATCATAAATCATCCTCCTGAAATAGCTGGTAAAAAATGCACTTCACTGTCTGGTTCTACATCTTCAAGTAATCCCATAGGGGTGATATTACCATCAACAGCAACTGAAATACTCGGTTTAATTTTATGTCCTTCTACTAATCTGGATTTAATACCTGGGAATTTTAAATCTAAATTATTAACTATTGTTCTAACATTAGGCCCCTCCACATCAATTTGACTTACATTATTTGTAAATTGATGTAGTAAAGATGGAATAAAAACAGTAGCCATTATCTATCCAATATTATTTTCCATTAGTTTTTTCAACTATAGCTGCTGGGTTTATAGGTAGAAAATTAAACCTGACTCCAGTAGCTTGCCTAATAGCATTTGCAATCGCTGGGGTAGGAGGAACAATATTAGCTTCTCCGACACCCCTTACACCGTAAGGATGTGAAGGGTCTGGAACTTCAACTATAATTGTAT
>CAZMBU010000011.1:0-11817 GCA_964564565.1 uncultured Dehalococcoidia bacterium
GGGTTTATTTTTCATCGTTAAAAGTTTTCTTTTGAATTGATTTTCTTTTTAAATATCTAAAAAACCCAATCATAATAAATATAATTGGAGTCAGTATATAATTTAGGTTTTTTGTAAGTGTTTGATGACTGAAGAAATCACCTTTTGAACTCCATTCAAGATTTCTTTCTCTAATTACTTTTGATCTTATGTCTGCTAATTTATCTTCTTGAGCTAACCAGTCGACCATGTTCATTCCTAAAGCGAAATTCGATTGATTTGTACTGGCAATATAGTCTGAAAGCCAATCCGAATCTGCGATTAGAATAGCTCTGGAAGGGATCTTGTTTGTTGTGTCTTGATTTTGTATTTTGACTCCGATTACCTGAACACCTGTATTATCTCTACTTGCTTCAAAATTTGCCCCGGGACTTAAATCTTGATAGTCATACTGTATTGAAGCTGTTTGAGATGTAGTGATTAATGGCTCTACAATAATATTATTAATTAATGGTTTTATTAACTCTATAGAACTAGTCCAAGGAAATAGAATAGAGTTTACTTTTCCTGTAGATTTAGAATCTAACGGTGGAGTTCGTAGCCAGTAAGGATAAGGCAATAATACTTCTCCTGATTGAGTGCTGAATGGTAATGTTTCATAAGAATTCAGGTCAAATAAAATATTGTTTTTTACAATTATTCCGTAATTTTCCCAATATTTAGATCCACTAAATTCATTTTGGTAAGCAATCATTCTATTGGTGTCAATATTTACGGTATCAATTAGTATTAAGAAACTTACCCCTTGATTAATATAGTTTTGAATTGCTTGAATTGCTTCAATGCTAATATTTTCATAACTTCCACCAGCCATAATAAAAACATCAGGAAGTTTTTGAATTGATTGTAATTCATCAGTAGAAACTACATTTATATTATATTGTTGAGATAATAAAGATATAAATGATCCCATGCCGGTCTGATTATTTTTAGATAAAGGAAGATTGATGAAAGATATGGTTTTTTTTGTATCATTTAACATTTTAAATGTTAAAGAAGCAATTTTATATTCTAATCCGTCTAATGATTCAATAAATGGTATAACTTCTTTGTTGTTTGCATATGCAATTGTCATACCTAAATACCCTGTTTTAACCTGAAATTCACCTTGTCTTTGGATGTTAAATTGCACAGGAGGTATTCCTACTATTTCTGATTCTTCTGCATCTTTTTCATTCGTATCAGGATATCTATGCTTAACTCTAACAAATTTAGATCTTGCATTTAAATCAGATAAGAAATCGTTAACATCTCTAGCTGTTAAAGCGGTATTAATAGGGTGGTCTTTTGATTCAAATAAAGTAATTGTCACATAATCATCTAAATTATCGAATATATTTTTGGTGGAAGGCGCTAAAGAGTAAACTTTATCTTCAGTTAAATCTATCCTTCCCTGAATAGAGTTGCCAAACCACGCAAATACCAGGCATAATATTACTAAACTACCTACACCTATTCGTAAATTTCTGTATTGTACTGAGTTAGTATTTAAACTCTTCCCTCTTGTATTAATGTATGTAATACTTAAAAAAGCCACATCTATAGAAATAAAATATAGGACATCTCTAAGGTCTATTAATCCTCTAGTTATTGAAGAAAAGTGTGTGATAGGACTAAGATCTTGCAAGAGTATTGAGAATGCAGATGGTAAAGTTATATTTATAAAATCTAAACCGATGACTATTGATAATATACTGATACTTAGTGCAATCATAAAAGCTACAATTTGATTTTTTGTCAGACTTGAACTAAATATCCCTATGCTTACCAATGATGAGGATAAAAATATAGCGCCTAAGTATTGTGCAAATAATGCACCGAAATCTAAATCTCCGGCAAATACAAGGCTGATAGGGATTATCAAAGTTCCAAAAATTCCTATGATTACAAATAATAAACCAGCAAAAAATTTAGATAAAATTACTATCACACCCCTAACTGGTTGAGTAAACAATATTTCTAGAGTTCCATCTCTTTGCTCTTCTGCAAATAATCTCATCGTAGCTGCTGGTATATATATAGATAGAATCCAGGGAAGTAGAGAAAACATTGGTCTTAAAGAAGCTTCATTTGTAGTGTCTATAGTTCTGAAAAACATAAATGAAATAGCAATTACAAATATTATGTTTAATATATACCCTGTGGGCTGGTCAAAATATGACTTAAAGTCTTTATTTAATATGGTTAATAATGATCTCATTGTTATTCTTTTTCTTCTCCAATTGTTAAAAATTTAAATACATCTTCAAGTTTTGGAGTAGTTTTACTCATTGTTAATAAGATCCATTTCTCTTCTATTGCTTTTTTATATATATCTTTTCTTGGGTCAGAATTTTCTTGTATCGAAATATTGAATTTTTTAATTTCATTTTCATTTTCTATTATTTGTATATCTTCAATCCCATTAATTGAATTTAGTTTTGTATGAATATTTTTTCCTATAATTTCTAATTCAATTGTTTGATTTTTGTTTTGGGTATTTAAGATTTCTTTAATCGTACCTTCAGTGATTATTTTCCCTTTGTTTATTAAAATTATTCTATTACAAGTTGTTTCTACTTCTTGTAATACATGAGTAGATAACATGATTGTACGTTGTTTTCCTAATGATTTAATAAGATTTCTCATACTGACTCTTTGATTGGGATCTAATCCTTCTGTTGGTTCATCTAAAATAAGTATTTCTGGTTGATGTAATATTGCTTGTGCCAACCCTACTCTTTGTCTATATCCTTTAGATAATTGATTGATGGGACTGAAGTAATATTCATGAATCCCCGTTTCGTCTACAGCGTTAGTTAAATTAGATTTATATTCTTTTGATGATAAATTACGTAAATCTCCTATTAATTTCAGATAATCCTTAACAAGCATCTCTCCATATAAAGGATTATTTTCTGGAAGATACCCTATTTTTTTTCTTGTTTCAATGTCAGAGTCTTTGGTGTTTATTGAATCAATAAAAATTTCACCAGAATTTTGTGTGTAATATGAAGTTAGAAGTCTCATTGTTGTACTTTTTCCGGCTCCATTGGGGCCTAAAAATCCTACAACTTCTCCTTTATTTATTGAAAAATTTATTGAATTTACAGCTACTCTGCTACCAAATGTTTTGGTCACATTTTCTACTAAAATTTTGGCGTTATTATTTTTCATAATTTAATTTAATATATAAAACAAAATCACATTTTATCAGAAATACCATAATCCTATAATTTATTTTTACATATTAAATAATTAATTCACTAGTAGATATTTGCTGTTAAGGAATTTATAATTACATATCAATAAATATAAATGATTGTTTTTAGGAAGAAGAAATGACAAATAAAACCCAGACTTTGTATAAAAGTTACATAATTGAAGAATATTTTGCTACTGAAAAACCTTATTATGTTCCAGTTTCTGATGAAGTGGAATTATTTGAATCTGCTTATAAGCAAAAACTCCCAGTTCTGTTTAAAGGACCAACAGGATGCGGAAAAACAAGGTTTGTAGAATATATGGCATATAAAATCGGACAGGAACTGATTTCATCTAAAAAAGATGACAATGCCCAAAAAAATATTCCATTAGTCACAATTGCTTGTCATGAAGATTTAACTGCTAGTGATTTGGTAGGACGTTATTTATTGGAAGGAGATTCAACTGTTTGGATGGATGGGCCATTGACACGAGCTGTAAAAGCCGGAGGTATTTGTTACTTGGATGAAGTAGTAGAAGCAAGAAAAGATACAACAGTAATAATTCATCCTCTAACAGATCATAGAAGAATTTTACCTGTAGAGAAAAAAGGAGAATTATTAGAAGCTGCTGATGGATTTTTATTAGTCTTATCCTATAACCCCGGTTATCAGAGTGCTCTTAAAGATTTAAAACATAGTACACGTCAAAGATTTGTAGCTATAGAATTTGATTACCCATCAGTGGAAAAAGAAACAGAAATTATTGCTCACGAATCTGGACTCGATGAAGGCAATTCAAATAAACTAGCTATTTTGGGAGAAAAAATTAGGAATTTAAAGGAGCATGGTTTGCCAGAAGGGGCAAGTACCAGACTTTTAATATATGCTGCAAAAATGATTTCACAAGGGATTACTCCTGTTAGAGCATGTCAAGTTGCTGTGAATTGGGCAGTAACTGATGATTCCCTATTACATCAAGGTATACAGGAAGTAATTACATCAATATTTCCTGAATAATTTAAATCAATGGATTTAAATTTAGTTATTGATAGATTTAAAACTGATCGAAATATTTTAGAAATTAATAATATTGAGTATATTTCTTCAGCAGTATTATTACCTTTGGTAATTTATTCAAATAAATTATGTGTTTTATTACAAATCAGAAGTGAAACTTTAAATCATCATCCAGGTGAAATAGGTTTTCCAGGCGGAGCGAGAGAAAATTCAGACTCAGATTTCATTGATACGATGTATAGAGAGACAAAAGAAGAAATCGGATTGAATAAAAATCAGATAGAAATCATCGGTAAATTAGATGATGTAATAACTTCAACTAAATTTTTGATAAAACCTTATGTAGGAATTATTAAAAACGCAATTGGTTATAAACTGTCTTCTGAGGTCAAAATGGTTATCAATGTTCCTGTTTTAGATTTAAACAATCCAATTAATTGGAGATATGATTATATTATTCGTAAAAATTGTCTTATAAAATTAAGAACCTTTTACTATGATGGTAATATTGTTTTTGGAGCGACTGCTAAAATTCTAAATAATTTTTTTAATATCATTGATTTACATAAAAAGTAGTATTAATAATGAGTAATATTTTTGAAAAATACCCAGAGAATTTAAATATTGAATTTGATAATTCATTTAAAGTATTAAAAGCAAATTTTTCTGATGAACAAAAAAATGATTGGACTAATTTAATTAAAGAGATAACTGATTCAGGGGTACGTTCCTGGGAAATTACTACGGAATTATTAAAAATGTCCGTAAATTTATCAGAGATTTTAAAAGGTGCTGAATTAATACAATGGGCTCAGATGATAAATAATTTAGTTAAATTGTCACCTGTATTAGCATCTTCATATATTCAAAATTCTGAAAAATTCCTCAGTATTACAAAAGGAAGGCATATAGATTCCATGAGTCTTATGGCTGAAAATATTTATGATGGGAGTTGGAAATCCGGAAATTTTGCTTCTAAAGTTTTTGATCATTCACCAAAATTTTTAAAAGTTTTAACTTTTGCTGAATTTGAAAAAATAATATATTTTTTAAATGAAATCACAGCTCAGTCATATGATATGGCTGTTGAATGTTTAGATTATAGCTATAATTTTTTAACAAAATTTCATTCCAAGCACACAGGAATAGAATTTTTAATTAATTTAAAAAGTAAATCTAGTAGAGATTTAAAGAATATATTAGAAACATCTCCGAAATTTTTAATCAAATTTGATGAAAACCAAAGAGTAACTTTAATGGAATTGATATTATCAATTATTGATGCTGGCGGTTACTCCTCTAGTACTATAATGGATGATGTTGCTACTCCATTTACATTAATTCATAGAAGTAGTTATGATGACATCCTTGAATTATGTCAAGAATTGGCTCATGTGCAACCTCAAGTGATAATTGGTTTTCTTACAAAAGTCCCTGAAATTCTTAATAAAATTGATACGAACCAAATGAAAGAATGGTTTGATGAAGGATTGAAACTACTTAATTTGAATAGAGATGCCGGTGTTGCATATTTTAAACTTGAATCTTTGACTAGTGAAACTTCTTTAAGTCGTATAAGTTCATCAGTTGAATATGATTCAGTTAAAGATTTACTACAATTATATTGTTCAGCTTTAGCTGGTGTGGAACTTGAAATATTACCTTCTTCTGAATTAGTAGATAAAAACATAGGATGGTCTTCAACTTTAAACCCTACAACTGAAGGTAAATCTATATATGTTCCTGAAATAATAAACAGATATGATAATAAAATTACAAATTATAAATGGTTTAAGGTTATTTCAAGCCATCAAGTTGGAAGACTTGAATTTGGCAGTTTTAATTTTTACTTTGATGCTGAAAGTTCTTATTTTAATAATATGAGAGAAGAGCTTTATAATGATTTTTTAAAAAAAGAAAAAGCTCAAAAACAAATCCATTTCCCTCTTGAAGAAGAAAACTCAGAACATAAATCTGACTCTGCTTCTGAGCCTGTAATGACAAAAAAAACCGACTTTAATAAATTTTTTGAATTATTCCAAGATAGAAAATTGGTATCTGATATTTTTGCTATTGTTGAAGACACCCGTGTAGAAAATTGTATTAAAGATAAATATTCTGGTTTAACAAAAGATTTTGAAAATGTTAAATTACAAGCTTTAGAAAAAAGACCAAATATTAATACTCTTAATGCACAAGATGCGATGGTTGAGTTTTTGGTTCAGATAAGTTTAGGAAAATCCGATAAAACAAAAGTACCCAAAAAATATATTGATAAATTTAAAAATATGTTCATTATTTTGAATAAAATAATGAACATAGATTCTGATGTACATGATTCTTCAGAAGCAACTGTTAGAATTTATAAATTAATTCATTCTACTGAGAACGAAAATCTCGAGAATGAAGAAACTGAAGATCTTGATTTAGATCAGAATCAGGAACAAGATTATTATGAAGATGAAAATGTTTTACAAGAAATATTGCAATTCATGATGAATCAAGATTCTATGGATATACATAGTGACTCTGATGATTATCAATCTCCAGAACAAGTGGATTACAGAGGAGATTTCAAGCCAGAACTAGTTCAATTATTAGAAAATATGAGGAGTATGGATAGTGAAGATTCTGAATTTTCCCAAGAAAATATTACCCCAGAAATGCTAAAAGAATTATTAGATCAAATGGAAGATTTGGATATTGAAGCTACTGAACGCCCTATTGATTCTTCTACAGATATGATAGCTGAAAATATTTTAAAGGAAATTAGTGCTGAATTAAGCGAAAATTCTAAGAATAATCCCGGTGAAACTGATAATTCTGATGATTTCCAAGAACTTGAAACTGATGATCCTGAATCTTATATTTATGATGAATGGGATTTTCGTTCAAATGATTATAAACCTAGATGGTGTATTGTTAAAGAAAGAATAATGGGAGAAGGTGACAAGGGATATTATGATGACACATTATTAGACTATAGTGCACTTGTAAGTAATTTGCGAAGACAATTTGAAATGATTTCTCCTGAAATGCTGAAAAAAGTAAATAGATTAGAAGATGGTGAAGAATTTGATATAGATGATGTTATAGAAGCATTTGTTGATATTAAAACAGGAGTGAGTCCAAGTGAAAAATTGTATTGGAGAAGAAATAAAATACAAAGAGACGTTGCATGTGTTTTTTTATTAGATGTAAGTGCTTCAACTGCAGAATCAATAGAAGATTCTAATACAAGCAATGACTGGGATGTCCCGGACGATCCTGTTGATTATATGAAGTGGATTAAATCAAGAAGGAAATCTGGAATTGTTAGAACATATAAAAGAATTATTGATGTCGAGAAAGAAGCATCAGTTTTATTAATTGATGCTCTTGAAAATTTAGGTGATCAGTATGGGATATATTGTTTTTCTGGTTATGGAAGAGAAAATGTAGAGTTTTATACTGTTAAAGATTTAGAAGAAAAGATGAATGATAATATAAAAGGTAGAATCGATAAAATTTCTCCACTACATGCAACTAGGATGGGGCCAGCAATTAGACATGCTATTTCTAAACTTGACAAAGTACAATCAAGAACTAAATTACTGTTCCTAATTAGTGATGGTAGACCTCAGGATCGAGGATACAGTAGAGAAGGTGTTGAAAAAGAGTATGCAGTTCATGACACTAAAATGGCATTAACAGAGTCAAAAAATAAAGATATTAACGCGTTTTGTTTAACCGTAGATAAAAATGGGCATGATTATCTGAAAACTATGACTCAGGATATGGGGTATGAAGTATTAGATGATGTTAAAGATTTACCAGAAAGATTATTGGATTTGTATAGAAGTCTAACGATGTGATTATTTTTTTATTGGAGGATTATCGTATAGCTCAATAACTGCCTCAACCCATTCTGAATCAATAGCTATCACAGGTTTAATATATTCATTGTTTTCTGAATAAGCATAATAACTTTTTCCATCTTCTGTTTTATCACCTATTTTATATAATAAGCCATCAATAAATTCGGTTCCTTTATCAGAAAAAGAATTGAATCTTAATTCAATTGCATCACTTGTTTTGTTTATCCCATATTCCATGTAATCTTCAGCTTCACTGGCATTTGATTTAACAACAGTGATACTGTTTGGCCCGGATAACAATACTTTAGATTGAGCCCACAATTCTTCATTTAGTGAAATTTTCTCCCCTACTTTTAAGAATGCAGCATATCCCACTCCTGGTTCTTTATTAAGAGAGTTAGTTGTTTTTTCATCATTAGAGTCAGTCAAATCCATAAAGTACCAATCTTGATTATTTTTAGTTTCAAATTTTTTAGCTGGAGTAGCTTGAGATTGAATATCTCCTTTATAAATAGCAAGTCCTACTATATTTTCAGGATGTCTTTTAACATACCATTTTGGTATTGGCGGTTCATCAATTAATCGTCCAAGAACATCATTCCATGTAGCGGCTATTATGAATAGTTCTTCAAAATCATTTATCTGGCAATAATAATGTTTGAAATCTGAAGTAGCGTCTCCTAGCTTTAATGTTAGATGTCTTCCTCCTATTAAATCAAAATCAATTATTAAATTCGGGTCATCTAAGCCATACTCTGCAGGATTATCAATTTTATCTGCAACTAGCAACCTTTGTGTTTGAGGGCCACTTAATAATAATGTTACTCCTCCCCATCTTGTGTAACTAGGAGGTATGCCTTTAGGATCTACAAATGACCATGTTGTATCTTCATTTTTGTAAAATGATATTGATTTGTCTTTTTTTGTAAGGCCAATATAATTTATATCATCCATTGATACCTGGTAAAACCAGGGGGGATCTATTTCAACAACTTCACTTTTATTGTTAGTATAGTAATATAAGAAAGCTCCTATACTAATCGCTATTATTGATAAAATAATTGTTATTTTAAAATTCACAGTTTATTCCTTAGTTTTATGATAGGGTTATTTACCTTCTTCTCCACCATACAACCACACTCGTGGTAATCATTAAAATAAATGGTAATCCACTACTCCATTTTAAAAATTCTCTTTCTCTTCTGTTGACAACTAAAGATCTGAAAGGGACAACTTTTGGGCGTATTGATATAACCTCATAATCTTCGGCAAGCCAGGCAAGTGAATTTAAAATCATGTCACTATTTTGATTACTGTAGAACCATTTATTGGTAACAAAATCAGAGTCGGCAAAGATCATAATTTTACTTAGATCAAAAACTGGAATATTTGAATTTACTGGGCCTTGAGATTCTATGATGGTTATTAATGAGAATGGGCCTCTTATATCAGTGTCATTATCAAATTTTGGTTCTTCAATATCGGATTCAAGCCAACTAATACCTGTCGAAACTGCAATTTGAATGTTTTTTACATGAGGAGGTCTATCAGCTGCTGATATTGTTTCTAAAATAGCACCTGATCCAGGAAAAAATACTGCGTTGATTTGATCTGTAATAGATTGAATTCTTTTAGTTTCCGATTTATCATTTCCTGTGAATTCTAGTAAACTTTTCTCAGGTACGAATTGGTTATTTGATTTTTGTATTAATGGTGTTAAAAAATTACTTCCCGCTAGTGAACTTAATGGGTCAGCTACAGGTTGCTGGGATACAATAACACCCCAATTATTTATAAGATCATTCCATGAAATGTGTGGATTTGGATCAAGCAATAGAGCAACTCTTCCACCTGTTGCTATATAGTCTACTAATATTTGCGAATGTTTTTTTGGTATTGCTGATGTTGGCCCAATAATTATTAACGCAGCAGTGTCTTCAGGCATTTTTTCAATTTGATCAAAATTTATAGATTTTACAAGATAATTGTCTCTTTTTAATCCTTCAATTAAATAATCAATTCCAGGATCACTAATTTCGTTTGTAGTTGTGTCTCTTGATAAACTTTTTTCTTTGTGTCCTGTTGAATAATAAATGACTTTTTGTTTATCTCCCATAGATATTAGCATTGCAGTTATAAAGTCCTGTTCACTGAAAGGATTAAATCCTTTTTCATAAACTGGTTGCAATTTTCCTGTAGATAAATCTTCAAATATAATTGCAGGATATTGCATAACACCATATTTAATTGCAAGGGTTTTATTTAATTGTGGATCTGTAAATCTAAAACTAAATTTATTTGAATTTTTCCCAAATTCACTTAACAAATCTTCTGCATTAGTTTTTAGTTTTTCTTGTTCCGGGTCATCAGGTACGAAAAATGCATTTGCTCTCACTGGAGTATCAAGGTTTGATAGTATTTTTTCTGTTTGTTTAGATAATGAAAATACTCTAGTTGCTGTTGTGTCTAATCTATATGAATTAAGTATAAAAAAGCTATTCGTTAATATTGCAATTGAAATAAAAGCTATCAACATTATTAATGAATTAGTACCATATCTTCCTCTTCTTCCTTTGAAAATTAAAGCAGTAGATTTTGGTGATATTAATACTCCAAGTAGTGATAAGGTAGCGCCAGCAATAATTACTGATAGAGCAAAATCTTTTATTTCAACGATTAAAAAATAACTTGTAGCGCCAAATAATACCGATAAAGCTCCAGATATTAAGAGGAGAATACTCCAATAATTCAAGTTTGTAACGAATGGTTTAACATCAGCACTGATATTTTTTATATTATTAATATATTTATTCAATATTTATCTCCATCTACGCATTTCTAATATTAATACTGTAAAAAAGAGAAATATTGAAGCTGTTGAAAGATAATATACTATATTTCTAATATCAATAACTCCTTTTGTAAAATCTGCATAGTGGTAGTTAAGTGCTATTTCATTAAATACCGTTGAAGGGATTCCTTCTAACATTGCTCCTAGAGAATCTAGAAATGAAAGTAATAATAATATAACGATTCCAACTACTGCTGAAACGATTTGATTACTACTAAGTGAAGATGCAAATAATCCTACACCAAGAGTGGCAATTCCATAAAGAATTATTCCTAGATAAGCACTAAGTAAAGGCCCAAAATCGGGGGTGCTGTAAATAAATATTAATATAACGTAGAACAAAGTACAAAGCAAAGTTGAAATGAGAATCACAGTCGAAGCAAGGTATTTGCCTATAACTATTTCCCAGTCTTTAACTGGAGATGTAAGAAGCAATTCTAAAGTACCTAATTTCTCTTCTTCAGAAAACAAACGCATTGTTATAAGCGGAGAAAATATGATAAACAACAAAGTTGTGGGTTCTAGATATCCTCTGACATTGGATTCTGTAATTGGATTAGATTCCCCTGGTACTATACTCGTATTAAAAAATAACCATGTTAATCCTAAAAACATAGCACCAACTATATAAGCCATAGGACTGGAAAAATAAGTTTTAATTTCTTTTGATGTTATTAATATAATATTTCTCAACTTGCTGCCTTTATTCGGATGTTGTGATTTGTAGGAAAATATCTTCTAACGACATTCCCATGGATTGTAATCGAATTAATCCCCAGTCATTGTTAATTATAATTTTTGAAATTTCTGATCTTATATCACTGTTAATTTCAGATTCAATGGAAAAAGTAGAAAATTCATTAGAAGA
>CAZMBU010000012.1:0-11334 GCA_964564565.1 uncultured Dehalococcoidia bacterium
GGACATCACCCTCTCAAGGTGGGAATACGGATTCGAATTCCGTTGGGGTCACCAAGCTAAAATTTACTTCTTACCTTTTATTCTATAATCCACAGAATCAATTTTAACTATCTGTCCAATTAAAGGATCTTGAATTCTACTTAATATTGCATCATGTCTTTTGTCAAAATCATTTGGAGAAGTTATAACTGTAGGTAATTTTCTGTTATATCTCCAGGTTATAATTTGATATAACTTTTCATGAGCCCATTTACTATAATTTTCAGATCCAAAATCGTCTAATATCAAAATTTTTGAATCCTTAATTAAATTAAATCTTGGGACATAATTTTCATCATTGTCATCAGAATAAGAATTTCTTAATTCATCCAACATATCAGGAACAAAAACAAACATGGCATCATGACCTTTTGCCTTCAAATTCATAAAAATCGCAATGGCAAGGTGTGTTTTTCCCACTCCAGTAGGTCCATAAAAGGTTAACCATCCTTCGGGGTTTTTAGCGTAATTTTTTGCAACTTCGTATGCCTGTGCAAGGCTTTTCTTATGTTTGATATTTAAATTAATATTCGAAGGATTAGGGTTAAAGTTTTTAATACTAAAATTTGAAAAATATTTAATACTTTCCTGAATTTGACTATTAAGGCATCTACAGGGTGTTAATTTGCTAAATTCCGGGTCGAATATTTCCACATCTTCTCCTAACCAGCCAATCCCATTACATATTTTACAATCGCTTAGGCTATTTTGCTGTTTGATTTCTCTCATATTGCCAAGATTCTTATTTTTTTGAAGTTTAATATTTTTATAAATGTCACCTAAAGATTCCATAGATTTAATCCATTGAAGCTTGTTGAATAGGTCTTGTTATACTCTCAAATTTAATAACATCATCCCTAAAAAATAATGGAAATTCACCAACGGGTCCATTTCTATGTTTAGAAATAAGAATCTGAGCAATATTTTTCGGATAAGGAATTCCCATATTTTGTGGAGAACTTTCCCATTCCTCTTCTTTGGTATATAAATCTTCTCTGTAAATAAATGCAACTACATCTGCATCTTGCTCTATACTTCCGCTTTCTCTCAAATCTGATAATACAGGAATATGTGATTGTCTTTGTTCAACAGCTCTACTTAACTGAGATAATGCTAATACAGGAACATCCAGGTCTCTGGCCAATCCTTTTAAAGCTCTAGAAATTTCACTCATCACCTGTACTCTGTTATCACTTCTGCCGGAAATATTTAGTAACTGCATATAATCCACAATAATCAAATCCAAACCTCTTTCAGCGTATAATCTTCTTGCTTTTGCATGAATTTGAAAAACTTCTAATAATGGGGAATCATCAATATAAATATCCAGGCCTGATAATAAACCTATACTGTTTAGAATACTCTGTTCTTCAGTATCTGTTATCAGGCCTCTTCTTATTTTTGTTGCATTTACTCCTGATTCACTAGCAAGTAATCTCATTCCTATTTGTGTTTTTGACATTTCTAAACTAAAAATTCCAACTGTGGAACCATTTAAGCTTGCTTCTTTAGCTATATTAAATGCAAGAGTACTTTTACCTAAGCTTGGGCGTGCCGCTAATACAATTAAATCAGAGTTTTGCAAACCGCCTCCAAGAATTCTGTCCATATCTGCAAAGCCTGTTGTAACCGGAGACATCACACTATCAGGATCACCTTTTAGATTAGCTGTGTCTTCCATATATTGTTCAAGAACTTCTCTAATATGAGTGAAATCTTCTGTTGCGCGACCTTCTTTTAAATTAAACAATATTTTTTCAGCTCTACTCAAAGATTCTGAAACATCGCTAGTATCTGTAAATCCAATGTCAACAATATCTGATCCTGCTCTGATTAATTGTCTTAATTGTGCAGTTTTAGCTACAACATTAGCATATTCTTCAACATGGACAGAAGATGGTACGGAAGAGACTAGATATGCTAAATAATTAGAGCCTCCTAATTGTTCCAAATTATCTTGGTTTACTAGTTCATTTGCAACAGTAACTTGATCAATAGCTTCCCCACGATCAAATAATTCTAAGATAGCCTCATAAACCCATTTATTTTTTTCTCTATAAAAATCGTCTGCTTTTAAAATATTACTAACAGAAATAAATGCTTCATTATTTATTAAAATCGAGCCTAAAACTGATTCTTCTGCATTTATATCATGTGGTGGTAATCTATCACTGACCAACACTGTCTCCTATATTTTAATTCTTATTTTCTTCCTCTGTGTTTTCCTGCTCGACTTCTGCAGTTTCTTCTGTGCTTTTCTGCTCGACTTCTGCAGTTTCTTCTGTGCTTTCCTGCTCGACTTCTGCAGTTAAACTGGAAAGTAGTTCTTCTGGATTTTGCTCAGGATCATGAACAATTACTTTTACCAAAGTATTCATTTCTTCAGAAATTTCTACTCGAATATTATAAACACCATGTTCTTTGATTGATTCAGATAATTTTATATACCTATCTTCAATTTGGATATTTTTAGATTCTTTTATAGCATTAGAAATAATATCATGGCCAACAGAGCCATAAAGTTTCCCTGTTTGAGATGACAACATAGGTATATTTATGGTCAAATCTTTTACTGATTCAAAAACAGCTTTCAAATCTTCCATTAAAGCAATTCTTTCTTTTTCAGATTCAACTTTGATTTTTTCTATTTGTTTCATACTTTCATTATTAGCTAAAACAGCAATGTTGTATGGAATAAGATAATTTCTTGCATATCCATTTTTTACTTCTTTAACATCTCCGCCTAATGCAACGCCAGGAACATCTTTTAAAAACAAGACTCTCATATTGTTTATCTCCAAATTTGGGAATAATTTATTTTAATTATAGAGAAGGGATTATAACATAATATGAATAAGTAGTAATAATATAAAAAACATAGAAATAAACAAATTGACTTATTTTCCACTTAGAATTAAAATTCCTATGTTAATATTAATATTATAGAATTATGTTAAGAATAAGATTATCAAGAACAGGAAGAAAAAATCAACCTAGCTATCGAATAGTTGTGGCTGATCAAAAAGCATCTAGAGATGGGGCGCATGTCGACCGTATAGGTCATTACAACCCAACAACAGTTCCAACTACCCTTCAAATTGATTCTGCAAAAGCAGAAAAATGGCTATCTCATGGTGCCCAGCCGTCTGAAAGAGTTTCGAAATTATTCAAAAAAGAAGGAATAATTAAAGAATGAAAGAATTACTAGAGTACATTGCTAAAGCATTAGTTGAGAATCCAGACGAAGTTGAAGTTATCCAGGAAGAAGAAGAAGAAGGTAAGATAGTGCTAAAACTTAAAGTCGCTGATGAAGATAAAGGAAGAATTATTGGGAAAAGGGGAAGGATCGCTGAATCTATTAGAGCTATATTAAGAGTTAAAGCTGTAAAAACAGATACGCACGTATTTTTAGATATAGTTTAAAAACTCTATATGCACAAAAATCCTAATTACCCAAAAGAAATTATTGTTGGAAAAGTAATAGGTGCAAGAGGAATTAAAGGTCAGTTAAAAATCCGATCAGAATCTGACAACCCCGAAAGATTCACTACAAATTCAGAAATTTTAATTGACAATAAAAAGTACATTATCAAAAAAGTGGATAATGACGAAAAAAAGCAATTAATTTATATTAATATAAATAATATAAATGACAGAAATTCTGCTGAAAAGATTATCGGAAAATTGATAAAAGTACCAATTTCATCTTTACCAAATCTAAGTGAAAATAACAAATATTATTATTTTCAAATAATTGGGTTAGATGCTATAGATGAATCAGATAATAAAATAGGAAAAGTTACAGATATTATGCCAAATGTAAATAATGACAACTATGTAATTAAAACTTCTGATAACAAAGAACTCATAATTCCTTCAAAATCTGAATGGATTAAAAAAATCGACATATGTAATAATATTATAAGAATTGTATTGCCAAAATATATTTAAAAAATAGAGGTACAAATGGCAGGTCATTCAAAATGGGCAAACATAAAACACAGAAAAGGCAGAGTTGATGCCTCTAGGGCTAAATTGTTCACAAAATTATCAAGAGAAATTATTGTAGCAGCAAAAGAAGGAGGGGCAGACTCAAATCAAAATCCCAGACTAAGAATGGCTATTCAAAAAGCCAGAGATAGTAACATGCCAAACGACAGAATTACTAAAAATATTGAAAAATCCACTGGGAAAGGAAAAGAATCTGAACAAATTTTCGAATCTCAATATGAAGGATATGGTCCCGACGGAACTGGATTTATAGTCAAAACTCTTACAGAAAATAAAAACAGAACAATATCAGCTCTAAGATCATCATTTACAAAATCGGGAGGAAATCTTGCGGAATCAGGGGCAGTATCTTGGCAATTTGAAGAAAAAGGATTAATTCTTTTAGATACGAACCCTGAAAACGATGAGAATATAATGCTCGATGCCATTGACTTAGGGGCTGAAGACGTAAATGTATCAGAATCTACTGTAGAGATCATTTCAAGAATATCAGATCTTGAAACAATCAAAATCGATTTGGAAAGTAAAAATTACAAAATCAACTCATATGAAATGACCATGATTCCAAAATCTTCGATTATGCTAGACCATCAAAAATCAATAAAAATATTAAAATTACTAGATATACTTAATGATTTGGATGATGTTCAAAAAGTATTCACAAATGCAGATTTTGAAGAAACTGCATTAACAGAATATGCCGAAACTTTATCTTAAAATGAAAAATAAAATTATAAATAAAAAACTAACAATTGAATTGTATGATGTTCCCCCACCTGAAATAAGAGGAAACTCCAGGGCACATTACAAAATAATAAGAAATATTAATAAACAAAGAAGAGAGACAGCAAAATTTTTGGCATTAGATGCAATGCAAGAAACAGGCATAAAAACATTAAAACCGAGAATAACAGTCCATTATCATTTTTATAACACAAGAGAAATTGATCTTGATAATTTAATAATAGGTATGAAATGCACATTAGATGGCATTGTTGATTCAGGACTTATTGAAGATGATAACCCATCTAAAGTAAAGTTAGAAGCTGAATTCTCTTTATGTAAAAAAAATGAAAAAAAAACATTAATAACATTATCTGAAATATGATCGAATCAATATACGGAAAAATAGTATCGATAAATAACAACGATCTTGTGATCAATGTTGGTCCTATAAATTTATCTATATTAATACCTTCTTCAGACAAATATTTAAACCTTGTTGAGGGCGATGATATTAAAATATGTACTGTTTTAGATGTAAAGGAAGATAGTTTAACTTTGATTGGGTTTTTAGAAAATAATGAAAGAGAACTTTTTCAAAAACTAATTACTGTGAAAGGAGTTGGTTCTAAAGTAGCTATATCAATTTTATCAACAATAACTGGGGATGAAATAATAGAATCAGTTGCAAGCAATAATCACAATATTATAAAACAAGTCTCAGGTATAGGTGAAAAAACTGCAAAATTAATTTTAATACAACTTCAGGGACAACTGGATAATATTCCTCACAGTGCCACTAATTTAGACCTTGAAATACAATTAGAAGCAAATCAAGCTGTACAAGCTTTAGGTTATCCTCCAGATCAAATAAAAAAAATAATTAATGAAATAAATTTAGCAGATAATAATCAATCCCTTACATCTGAAGAATTAATAAGACTAATACTCGATAAAATTTCAATTACGAATGACTAATCTTAAAATTTTCTTAATAATATATTAATAAGATTAAGATCTTACTTATGAAATTCTAATCTAAATAATTATATGAAAACTCTAATCACCATAATTTCAACATTATTACTAATAGCATGTTCAACTGGTTTAAATTCAAACCAAGATGCTTCAAATGAAAGCATTGCTAATCTTCTCGCAGGCAACAACAATGAAGCAAAAAATAAATTTGATAACCTTCAACTGCTTAAAGCTAAAGAATCTCAATTAAATAGAATTTATTCTACTTCTCTTCCTTCTATTGTACATATAAAAGTAAGACAAACAGTTCCCGGTTTTTTTCAAAACCAAGAACGAACAGGAGAAGGGTCAGGATTTATTTGGGATATTGAAGGACATATTGTAACAAACTATCATGTAGTAGCAAGTGCTTCAATAGTTGATGTAGAATTTGCCGACGGAGCTCAATACCCAGCTGCAGTCATTGGACTTGATCCAAATTCTGATCTAGCAATTCTGAAAGTAAATTCGAATGGAAAAATTTTAACACCACTTAATCTTGGAGATTCTACAAACGTAAAAGTTGGAAATCACACGATTGTAATTGGAAGCCCTTTTGGTCAAGAATTTAGTATGTCTAGCGGTATAGTAAGTGCAATAAAAAGAACTGTTCCTAGCCAAAATGCTATGTTTTCAATCCCTAATGTTATACAAACAGATGCAGCAATAAATCCAGGAAATTCTGGTGGCCCGCTAATGGATATAGATGGCAATGTCATTGGTATAAATTCGCAAATAATCAGTAGGAGCGGTGGAAATCAAGGAATAGGCTTTGCAATACCTATAAATAGTGTAAAAAAAATAATACCCACCTTAATCAGAGGAGAAAAATTTGAGTATCCTTATATTGGAATAACAGGAATGGATCTTAACGCAAATCTTAAAAATGCGTTAGAAATAGATTTAAATGTAAATGGTGTTATGGTGGTAGACGTAGTAAAAGGTAGCCCCGCAGATTTGGGGGGATTATTAGGATATACTGGTACTGTTTCAGACAACAATAACTCTTATCCCTCTGGTGGCGATATATTAACTGCAATAAACGCTATTCCTATCAAATCAATGGGTGATTTGTTAACTTTGCTATTTTCTGATTATAGCCCCGGTGATTCAATCACCTTTACAATTTTAAGAGATTCAAATTCGCTTGAACTTGATGTTACATTAATACCAAGACCTCAATAACAAATAAATACTATTAATATATAATTTATTAATGGGAAAATTTAATGTAATAGACAAATTGCAGCCAAAAGGAGATCAACCTACTGCGATAAAAAAATTATCAGACGGCATTATTTCTGGTAACAAAAGACAAACTTTACTTGGAGTGACAGGTAGTGGGAAAACATTTACTATGGCTTGTGTAATTGAAAAAGTACAAAAACCAACTTTAGTATTAGCACACAATAAAACTTTGGCAGCTCAATTAGCCATGGAATTTAAAGAATATTTTCCTGAAAATTCTGTGGAATATTTTGTTAGTTATTATGATTATTACCAACCTGAGGCATATGTTCCTTCAAGAGATCTTCTAATAGAAAAAGAGGCAACAATAAATGAAGAAATTGATAAATTAAGACATTCAGCTACAAAATCTTTATTAACAAAAAAAGATGTAGTAGTTGTAGCATCTGTATCAGCAATTTATGGTCTCGGAGCACCTTCGGAATATATGGGATTTATTTTGGACATAAATTTATCTGATAAAACTTCAATGAAATCATTCATGAAAAATTTAATAGAAATGCAATATGAAAGAAATGATTATGAATTTAAAAGAGGAAATTTTCGTGTCAGAGGAGATTCACTTGAAATTATATTAGCATACGAAACAAATGCAATAAGATTTGAATTTTGGGGTGACACTGTAGATAAAATAAAAAAAATAAACAGGATCACAGGAGAAGTCATTTCTGAATTAGACTCTATATCAATTTATCCAGCTAGTCATTTCGTAACTAAAGAAGAAAAACTAAAACTAGCAATGAAAGATATTCAGAAAGAATTAGATGAAGAATTAATTAAATTAAACAATTCAGACAAAATAATTGAATCAAACCGATTAAAAACCAGAACTTTATTTGACCTTGAAATGATGGAATTAAATGGTTACTGCTCAGGGATTGAAAATTATTCAAGACACTTAGATCGAAGAAAGGCAGGCACAAGGCCATATACATTATTAGATTATTTCAATGATGATTATTTAATATTTATTGATGAGTCACATATGACAATCCCTCAAATGAGAGGGATGTATAAAGGTGATAAATCCAGAAAAGATACTTTGGTTGAATATGGGTTCAGACTCCCTTCAGCATTAGACAATAGGCCACTACAATACGAAGAGTTTAATTCTATAGCCAATCAAATCATATATGTATCTGCAACTCCAACAGAATATGAATTAAAAGAAAGTAATAACATTGTCGAACAAATAATAAGGCCAACAGGATTGTTAGATCCCATAATAGAAGTAAGACCAACTAAAAATCAAATTGATGATCTAATTAGTGAAATAAAAGATAGAATTTCAAAAAAAGAACGAACGCTAGTCACAACTCTAACCAAAAGAATGGCAGAAGAATTGTCTGATTATATTGAAAGCTCAAATATCAAAACACATTATTTACATTCTGAAATTGACACATTATCAAGGAGTCAGATTTTAACTGAATTTAGAAATGGGACATACGATGTGATAGTTGGAATAAATTTACTAAGGGAAGGATTAGATTTGCCGGAGGTAAGTTTAGTAACAATTCTTGATGCTGATAAAGAAGGATATCTGAGATCCTCATCTTCATTAATTCAAACGATAGGAAGAGCAGCAAGAAATGATGCAGGTAAAGTCATTATGTATGCCGATAAAATAACAAATTCCATGAATATTGCGATATCAGAAACAAATAGAAGGAGAAGCCTTCAAGAATCATATAACAAAAAAAACAATATTACCCCTAAATCAATTATTAAAGAAATAAGAGATATAAATGAAAGAATAACTAAAAAGGAAGGAACCGTAAATATTAAGAATATAAATATGAAAAACTTAGAAGATGAACTTACTGAATTTAATATACAAGAGTTAGAATCCAAAATGTATCAGTTCGCAGAAAAACTTGAGTTTGAAAAAGCCGCAAGAATTAGAGATTATATTAATAAAATGAATAACTAATATTTCATTTATATCTATATATGTATTACAATATAATTCAGGTATAAATAAAAGTTAACAAATGAGCACAAAAAAACTATTAAATGAAGAATTAATCTACGAAGCCTTAAGAGATGTTTACGACCCTGAAATACCAGTTAATATCGTTGACCTAGGCTTGGTTTATGGAGTTGATATATCGGAAGCAGATGTCAAAGTAAAAATGACCCTTACTTTTGCAGGCTGCGGAATGGGACCATACATTGCACAACAAGCAGAATGGAGAATTGCTGAAATAGAAGAAGTAGATGATGTTGAAGTAGATATAGTATTTGAACCTCCATGGAATCCGGAAATGATTAGCGAAGATGGCAAAAAAGAATTAGGTATTGATTAATAATTCTTATATTCTCTGTCATAATAAATTTATAAAAATCTGAAAATTAATTTCAACTCATATGAATAGAAACCCAATAAATCAACAGAATGTAGATCAAGCAAAATCAAAAATACAACAACTCAAAAATCAATTTGAGCAAAGAAAACAACTTGCAAATGCATTAGAGCCAATAAAAACCAAAATTGGAGTTTATAGCGGCAAAGGGGGAGTAGGAAAAACATCTGTAACAATTAATCTCGCGATGTCTTTAAACAACCTGGGCTATAAAACAGGGATTTTTGATGTAGATATAGATTGCCCTAATGTAGCCAAAGCTTTAGGAATTAATGACAAACCCACAGTTGATGAACAAGATAAAATGATACCTCCAGAACAACATGGAATAAAAGTAATGTCTATGGGATTTTTCCAAAAAAATGAAGATGAAGCTATAATTTTCAGAGGCCCTATGATACACAATGCCATAAATCAACTTTTGTCCGGTACTAATTGGGCTGATATAGATATACTACTAGTAGATCTACCTCCTGGTACCTCGGATGCTCCATTGACTGTTATGCAGACTTTAGATTTAGATGGATTTGTTATTGTAACTACACCTCAAGAATTAGCAAAACTAGATGCTATCAGGTCAATTAATATGATAAAAAAACTTAATCATAATATTTATGGAGTAATAGAAAATTTCACTGGAGAATTTTTTGGAACAGGGGCAGGTAAAGAAATATCAAAAAACATGGGGATAGATTTTTTAGGAAATATTGAAATGAGAAAAAGTTATAGCGATCCTGGTACAATTGCTTACATTGAAGATCTTGAAGCAAATCATGAATATAATAAAATTTCAAATAATATAGTACAAAAACTAAAATAAATTTATCTAGATTCTTTAATTCTGCTTTTTCTGTCTGAAAGACCTCTTAAGTAATAGAGTTTTGATCTTCTTACTTTTCCCTTTCGAAGGACTTCAATTGAATCTATAGAAGGACATTCATACGGAAAAGTTCTTTCAACACCAAAATTTTGATCCGCTTTTCTTACAGTGAAAGATTTACCAACACCTGTTCCACGGATTTTGATAACCACGCCTCTAAAGCTTTGAATCCTAGTTCTTTCTCCTTCAGTAACCTTGACATCAACCTTAATAGTATCGCCAGATCTAAAATCATATGCTTTCTCAAAATTTTTTTTAGTTATAGTCTTTGCCATCTTCTGTTTTATTTAATTAATAACATTATAATCAAGAGAAATATATTATCAGTGAACTTTAATGTATTCAATAAGTATAGGTATTATTTTCAAATAAATTTTAATTTAAATAAGATCTGGACGTTTCTTTTTTGTATTTTCGTATGACTTTTTCTCGCGCCACTCAGATATTTCTTTATGATTACCAGAAAAAAGGATATCTGGAACTTCAATTCCTCTGAATATTTTAGGTTTAGTATATACAGGATATTTCAACATTTTATTTGTTATAGAATCCAATTCTATCGATTCTATATTACCCACAACACCAGGAATCATTCTGGTAATAACTTCAATAAATATTGCAGCAGGTAATTCACCTCCAGTTAATATATAATCTCCTATACTAATTTCATCGGAAACTAAATTACTAACAATTCTTTCATCTACACCTTCATATCTTCCTGCAATTACAATAATATCCTTATATTTACTTACCTTTTTTGCCTTCTTTTGATTTAAAACTTTCCCCTGAGGACTCATTAAAATTACAGGGCAATCATCTATTAAATTATCAGATTTAATTTTATTTACGCCATCAAAAATTGGTTCTGGTTTGAGTACCATTCCAGGACCACCTCCATAAATAGTATCATCAACCTGTTTATATTTCCCTATACCAAAATCTCTTAAATCATAATAACTTAAGCTTAAAAGTTTATTTTTAACAGCTTTTTGGATTACACCTTCACTTAAAGCATTTTTAATTAATTCAGGAAATAATGATAGCGTATGA
>CAZMBU010000013.1:0-10576 GCA_964564565.1 uncultured Dehalococcoidia bacterium
AAGAGGTAAAGGTATTGTGGATGTTAGTGAAAAAAATAAAAGAGGGGATCAATTGATTAAAGTTGATGTGAAAATACCTAAAAAACTTAATAAAGAACAAAGAGATATATATCAGAAATTGCAGGCTATTTCTGAAGATGATACTAAAAAAGGTGTTTCAGATTGGGTAAAAGACTCTGTAAATAAGATAAAAGATAATTTTCGCAACATTTAGGGGAACTACATATATAAAAAAAACAAATCTTGGACTTTGATTTCAATTGATATTACTGATGAATATGTTGAACCTGTGACAAATCTGTTGGCTACATATATGGTCGGTTCAATATATTACACTTCATCAACTGAATTCAAAAACAGAACCAAAGTAGAAATTTGTTTAGAAGGGTCAATTGATTTAAATAATTTTGAATTTATTAATATAGGTGTGAATTTATTAAAGGAATTTGATCAAGATATAGATTTAAATATTTCGGATATAAATGAGAAAGCTTTATCTAAATTTATGAATCATGTAGATGAGGCAACAATTATTGATGATTTGTTTATTTTACCAAAATTCACCAGGCAAAAAAATAAAAATATTACCTCATCAAGTAAATCAATTTTTATTAAACCTGGATTAGGTTTTGGAACTGGAAAACATCCCACTACCAAACAATGTATTAAGCAAATTCATAATATAGATAATGGATATGTTTTAGATATTGGTGCAGGTTCTGGCATTTTAAGCATTGTTTCGAGTTTATATGGGGCTATTAAATGTTTAGCGATAGAAAATGATGAATTAGCAATAAACAATGCAATTTATAATATAAAAGCTAATAATATGGAAGATAAAATTGAACTGATAAATATAAATTTTAATTATTATAATACATCAAAATTATTTGATACTATTTTGGCTAATGTTGATCATACATTTTTATTGAATAATTTAGATAATATGAACAAATTTTTAAAACCAGGGGGTAATTTAATTATTTCCGGATTTCAAAAAAATGTGCAAAATAATTTGTTAAAATTGTACGGTGAATTTTTTGAAATCATAGATGTTACTAATGAAAATGAGTGGATTTGTTCCAGGATGTTAAAAAAATGAATCATAATGAAATAATTAAAAATGAAATAAGATTTTTTCTTGATGTAGATATAATTGACAGAAATTGCATACAATTCCCAGAATATGTTATTCATCAAATTATTAATGTATTGAAAAAAAAAGTTGGAGATAGTGTATTTATTTTTAATGGAAAATTTAAAGAATATAAAATCATTCTGGACACAGTATCTAAAATTGAAGTTAAAGGACATATTGAAGAAGAATATAATTATAATGGGGAATTAGATGTAAATATCACTCTTTATCAATCATTAGTTGAGCTTTCAAGAATGGAAATGATTATTCAAAAATGTACTGAACTTGGAGTGAAAAGTATTATCCCGGTAATTTCAGAAAAATGTAAATTTAAATCTATTTCCACAAATAAATTTAAAAGATGGAAAAATATTGTAAGAGAATCATCTGAACAAAGTTTTCGATCTGTATTGTTAGATATAAAAGAGATAATCAATTTTAAAGATGCTTGCTTACAATCAGAGGGATTAAGGATTTTTTGTAATGAATTTGAAATTAAAAATAATATTAATTTAATTTCAAAAACTGATTTACAGAATGATTGCAGAAGAAATATTTCAATATTTGTTGGCCCGGTTTCCGGATATAGTGATGATGAAATTGCTTGGGCAAAAAAATGTGATTTAAAAAGTGTAAGTTTAGGTAAAAGGATTTTACGGACTGAAACTGCAGCTATAGTTTCAGTGGCTAATGTTATTAATCAACTGACTTGATTATTAAATTTTATATGTTTCCTATAGTGTTTTTTAGTAGTTCTTTAGGGTGTTTATTTTGATTACAAACATCTATAAGTAAATCAATTAATGTGTGATCTGTATTTAATTTTTTGGATAATGCTTTAGCTCCATACAATGTATCAAGCCCTTCGATTATATTATTTATTTTTTTATTTATATTATTTATAGAATATCCTTCGGCAAAATATTGCCCTGCAAGCCTGTTTCTGCTGAAAGGACTGTAAGAAGATGCCAAAGTATCTCCTAAACCGGACAAACCGCTGATTGTTACTGATTGAGCTCCTGCTGATAAAGCTAATTTTACAATCTCGCTAAAAGCTATACTTATAAAAGCTCCTTTTAAGTTGTTTCCAATATTAAGCCCATCGCAAATACCAGCACCTAGTGTAACTATATTTTTAAGAGCTCCACCTAGTTCAACTCCAATAATATCTTCAGATAAATATATTTTAAATTTATTTGATTCAATAATAGTTTTAATATTGTTTGCTAAATTTAAATTTATTGAAGCAATTACTGTACTTGTAGTTTTATTTTCATATATCTCTTTTGCCAAATTTGGGCCAGATAATATGGCAATATTTTTTTTGTTAATAAATGTAATTTCTTCTGTTAAAACTTCTGAAAGTCTTCTCCCGGATGTTTTTTCTATACCCTTAGATGCAATTAAAATTTTATGATTTTTATTTAAATTGTTACTGATTATCTTCAGATTAGATATTATAGACTGAGAAGGGAAAGCAAAGATAATTAGTTCAGAATTATTTATAGTAGACAGATCTGAAGATAAATGGATTGTTTGTGGTAGAGGCTTTGATTTATCTAATTTATTGACCCTGTTTTTTGCTTCTGATTTGGTTCTACAAAGAATTTTTACATCCACTTTTTCTTTGTTAATTAAAGTAGCTATGGCCTGCCCCCAAGTGGTGTTCCCAATTATAGTTATAGTAGATATATTAGAATTTTCTTTCATCATTGTTTATTAATCTTTTAATATTTTCTTTATGTCTTATTATTATGATTGCGAGTCCGCCAAAGTAAAATATAAGGTATTCCATATGATATGTGCCCATTATTATAAGACTGATAAATGGGATAAATGAAATTAAAGCTCCTGATAGCGATCCTATTGATGCAGTTTTGGTTTTTTTAATTAACAATAATGAAATTATCATTGTTATTATTGATATCTCATATGCAATTGCTGTAAATGAACCTACTCCTGGTGCTACTCCTTTTCCCCCTTTGAATTTTAAAAATATTGGCCAGCAATGTCCGAGTATTATGGCGATAGCAGTTGTGGAAATTATTATTGGGATAGATTCATTATTTAAAAAAAGAATATTGGTTGATAACCTTAAATAAATTATTAATAAAAAAGCTTTAGAAAAATCTAATAGAAATACTAGTATTCCGATTTTAAGACCTAATATTCTTGTTACATTTGTTGCTCCAGTGGAACCACTGCCAATGTTATGTAAATTTTCTTTTGAAAAGAAATTTGTAATTATGTAACCGAAAGGAATTGACCCAATCAAATATCCTACTGTGATATATATGAGATAAGTTATTTTCTGCTCCTAGATTTAAATATTAATTTCAAAACTACTCCATGAAAATCATATTTTTGCCTTATATTATTTTCAAGGAATCTTTTGTATGAAAAATGAACATATTCAGAATTATTTACTTCAAATTCAAAAACATTTTTATAATATTCGTGTTGATTAATATTATAAATATATAGTGATTGACCGGGTTTGTTTTTAGGAAGATTATATGCAATTTTTTCCATAATAAAATTTTTTAGTTGATCAGCTTGCAATATTTGTTTTGATTTAGAGTATATAATGGTGCATTGTTTGATTAGCTCATTTATTCCTGTACCATTAAGTCCGGAGATATATATCAACGGAGCAAATTTAAGAAATTTAAAATTATTTCTAATTTTATTTTCTATTTCATTTACATTTAAATTATTACTTTCGATAATATCAGATTTGTTGACAGCAATAATTAGGCCATCTGTAGAATTAGTTAAAGTTTTAATTATATGAGAATCTTGATTGGTAGCTACTTCTACAGGATCTATTAATAAAATACTTAAATTTGATTCTGATATAAAATCAACTGCTTTATTTATACTTACTTTTTCAATTTTATCATTTATTTTTCCACGTCTTCTTATACCTGGTGTATCTATAATATTAAAAGTTTGATCAGAAATATTTAAATCAAAATCGATACTATCCCTGGTTGTACCAGGTATGTTACTAGTAATAGATCTTTTAGAGCCATGTAAGTGATTAAATAGAGTAGATTTTCCAGTATTTGGACGACCAACAATAGATATTTTAATAGTATTGTTTTTATTTTCTTCAAATATCTGGATTTTATTCTTAGGTAACAAATCTGATATTTTATTAGTTAGTAAGTCTATATTAATATTATGATATGCGCTGATACCTATAATGTTTTTTAAACCAAGTTCATAAAATTCATGAGTATAATTTTCTTTCTTGTTATTATCTACTTTGTTTACGGCGAGAATTGTTTTTTTTTCGGAATTTCTTACAATTTGAGCAACTTTTTTATCTGTTACAGTAATTCCCTCATTTACATCAGTAATCATAATTATTAAATCAGACATATTGAGTGCTTTTTCGATTTGTTCTTTGATTTCATTAGAAAAATCTTCATATTGATTGTCTGAAAATCCTCCAACGTCTGTGAGAACAAAAATTTGGTTATTTATTGTGATTTCTGAATTGATTCTGTCTCTTGTAGTTCCAGGAATAGTACTGACAATAGCTTTTTTTTTGCCTATAAGACGATTAAAGAGTGTAGATTTACCCACATTTGGTCTTCCAATTAGAGCTATATGATGCTTATTCATTGTATTTTCTTTATTTATACAATTTATATAATAGAGCAGTTTGGGAATGCATTCTATTTTCTGCTTGTTCGTATGCTAAAGATATTGGAGAATCTAATATTCCAGTTTCGATTTCTTCGCCTTCTTTGGCAGGCATATCATGCATTATAAGTACTTCATTTTTAGCTAAGGAAATTAATTTTTTATTAACTTGATAATTTTTAAAATCATTTATTCTGATTTCTGATTCTTTTTCCATTCCCATACTTACCCATTTGTCAGTGTAAATGATGTCAGCATTTTTAACAGCCAAATTTGGATTTTCTTCCCAATTCATTACAGATTCTTTTTTGAGTGACAAGCTTTTAGCCTGATTAAAAATTAATTGCGGTATTTGATACTTTGAAGGCGAAGAATAAGTGAAATTTAATCCTAAATGCCCAGATATTAAACTTAAACTGGAAGCAACATTATTTCCATCTCCAATATAACAAAAATTAATATTATCTAATTTTCCAAATTTCTTATAAATTGTATAAACATCTGCAAGGGCTTGGCATGGATGTTCTAAATCAGATAATGCATTAATTATATTTATATTCGTATTTTTAGTAAAATTAATTAATGTCGAATGCTCATAAACTCTCGCTATAATCCCATCCACCCATCTGTTTAAATTTTTTGCTATGTGTGTCACACTTTCCCTTTTGCCTAGCCCTATATCATTTTCGCTTAAATATATTGCATTTCCACCTAGTTTTTTTATTGCAACCTCAAAGGAAACTCGTGTTCTAAGTGAAGCTTTTTCAAAGACTAAAGCAAAATTTTTGTTTTTTAAAATTGGATTATAATTCCCTTCTCTAACACTATCAGTTAGAGATAAGAAATCTTCATGTTCTTTTGAAGTCCAATCATTTATAGATAAGAAATTATTAGGCAACCCTACCTCCAATTATGTAATCTTAATTCTTGTATTTATTATTAAGAAAATTGTTTATTGCTAATTTATACATCATATTATTATCTTGTAAATTTTATACTGAATTGTGGATAAGTAGTTAAAATTCGTGGATAAAATTACATGTAAGTGGATAAATAGTAAATTAATTTCATTATAATCTCAAGGTGATTGATGTTCATTGGTTATATAATATTAATAATATAAATTTAATATCTTCTTAGTTATTTTGAAAAATAATAGAACTCAATTATCAGTTAATGATTCAAATTCCTTTTTAATAAATTACTTTCCTAAATTTTTATATTTAGGTGTTTTTGCAATATTATGTGCCCCTTTTGTTGTTTTCTTTGAAGTTTTTTATCCTTATACAGTCCCCAAAGCTCTCTGGGTACAAGTATTTAATTGGATACTTTTAACTGTGTATTTATGTGGAATTATTTTAAATAAGGAATTGTATCTTAGATATAAACCTAAATTAAATTTTATTTTTTATTTGTATTTAATATATATATTTGCATATTTAGTGAGTTCAATTTTTGGAGATAATTTCACTTTCAGTTTTTTTGGTGAATTTCAAAGAATGAATGGCATTTATTGGCACATACATACTCTTATTTTTCTATTTATATTATCCGCCTGTTCTAATATAGATAAGTTTTTTTATAATTTATTTTCTTTTGTTTTCTTTACAGGTTTCGTATTGTCAATATTTTACATTTTAGAACATTACAAAATATTTTATTTTGATATGCCTGGATATAGTGATAATACACGAGCTGTATTTACTATAGGTAACCCGGGATTTGCAGGATTCTATATGATGCTTATTTTCTTTATTGGTTTTGGACTATTTAAAGTCAATTTTGTAAATATTCCATTTTCATTTTTAAGGTTAAATAAAATCAAATATGCATATCAATATTATATATATTATTTTTATGTATTTATTACTATGTTTTTATTGCTATACGCTATTTTTCTTACAGCTGCAAGATCGGTTATTCCGGGATTAATTGTTGGTATGATGATGTATATTATTTTGTTATTTTATTCTTTCAAAGGTCAAGTAAGTCAAAGAAATTTAATTAAATTAATTAGTGTAATTTTGATTGTTTTTCTTTCTGTTTTCTTTTTCTTTTTATTTACCGGCATTCTTGAAACTTCACTTGATCGATTTGCCAATATTATTAATAACCCTAAAGAAGGCGGTGATATGGGATTATCTTCGCGTCTAAGTAATATTAATGTAACCATTAGAGCTTTTTTTGAAAGACCTTTATTTGGTTATGGAATGAATAATTTTGCAATTCCTTATAATCAATTTGTCATACCATCTCAAATTACTAGCTTGGAAATGGATAATGCCCATAATCTCTTTTTACATATATTAACCACAGGGGGCATTTTAACATTATTCATATATTTATATTTGATTTTTGTTATTATGATCAATTCAATTAGAAATGGTAGATTTATTTTTTCTGATAAAAATTATAGTTTGCCAGGCATAATGTTTGTAATTCCTGTTTTTTTTGCGGGATATTTTATTCATCAATTATTTTGGTTTGATATTCATGAAACATATTTATTAATAATTATTATGCTTGCAATAATGAATGTGACAGTTAAAGCCCCTGAATTTATCACAAAAAGATTATTTGAAATACAAAAATTTATTAAAACGGTTTTTGGATCTATTATCTCCAGGAATACTAGGTTTATTAGTGTTTCAATAATTGTTTCTGTATTTCTAATATTCATAAATATAGAACTTAAGATGTATCAAACTGCATCTGACGTTTGGAATTATTCTCAAATAGATTCTTCGGAGACTAGAGAGAATGAATATTTTCAAAGTAAAGTTATACAAATTTTAAAAGCAATAAATAGATTTCCTCCTATGTCAAATGAAGCTACTACTTTTTTACTTAATGATTCTATTCTTTGGGTATCAAGTTTAAAAGAACCTTCAAGGAGCCAGTTATTAAATGTTGCTTTTGTTGAAGGGCAAAATGCTATTGATAAGCATCCGAATTATTGGAAATTGCATGCGAGGTTAGGTGTATTATATTATGAAGCTTTAAAAATATCTGATAATGAAGATGATATTACAAAATATAGCATTAATGCTGAAAAGTTGTTTAAAGATTCAATTAACTTAGGACCTAGCAGGTCAGATGTTTATAAAATGCTTATGAATCTATATTTATATAATGATGAATATGAAAAAGCTGAGATGGTAGTAGAAAAATATAAGAATTATTTAAATTCAATTAATGTAGAATTAGATTCAAGGTATTATCAAATGAATTCAATAATGGAATATGAAAATTGTACACGTAATACTAAAGAATATTTTGTTATAAAAAATTGCATTCAAGAGATAAAATAATATGGTTAATTCAGTAGAGATAATAAATTCAGGTAAAGAGATAAAAATTGATTTTGGTGACGACATTAAAGTTATTAGTGCTCGGGATTTAAGATTAAATTGTGGTTGTGCTAATTGCGAAGAAGAATGGTCGGGTAAAAGGATTTTAGAACCTACATCTGTTCCTTTTGATATAGTTATCGAAGATTTTATGTATATAGGAAAATATGCCTTACAATTTTTATGGAATGATGAGCATTATACTGGGATTTTCCCATTTGAAGTTTTGAAAAATTTAGAATAAATTTAAACTGGTTTAAATTTAGGTAATGCAATTTTGTCATTAATGTGTTCGAATTCTACAATTAATGGCATGCCTATTTTTAATTTTTCAGGGGTTGGATCGTCCATAATGATATTTGTAGGCATCAAAGGACCTTCTTCTAGTTCTACAATAGCAGTAACAAAAGGTACATCATCTATAAACCCTGGATGTGGCGCTCTATGTACAATAGAGTATGTAAATAACGTTGCTTTCCCACTAGCTTTTATCCATTTAGTATCTTTTCTAAGAGCACCTGGTGATATGTCTCTTGGATAAAAATAAGGACCATTTACAGGGCATTCTCTTAACCATAGTTCTTCTTGTTTTGCTTTTTCCCAATAAAAATCAGATTCACCCTGAGGGCTTGGTATAGGTTTTTTATATTCTTTAGACATTATTTCTCCTTCTATTAATCTATAGCTAGAACAACGGTTCCTGTAGAAGATAAAGATCCTCCAGTACCATTTACTAGGCATGTTTTGGGGTTATCTAATTGTCTTTCTCCTGTCTCTCCTCTTAATTGCCTGACAGCTTCAAGAACTAAAAACATTCCATACATACCAGTATGGCAATATGATAATCCACCACCATTTGTATTCATAGGAAAATCTCCACCAGGCGCTGTGCGTTGATTTGCCACAAAATCTGGACCTTCTCCTGGTTTGCAGAATCCTAAACTTTCTAAGGTGGCTAAGACTGTGTATGTAAATGAATCATATATCATAGCTAAATCAATATCATCATGAGTTAATCCAGCCATTTTTAAAGCTTCGGGACCAGTATTTCTTGCCCATGTTCTGGTTAAATCAGGCATCTGAGATATTATATTATGGTCGTGCCCTTCTGATACTCCAAGAACCCAAACTGGTTTTTTAGGTAAAGAGTTAGCTATTTCTTTTTTCGTAACTATATAAGCACCGCCACCATCAGTGACTATACAGCAATCAAATAAATGAAAAGGCCATGATATCCATCTTGATTCATGATAATCATCAAATGTCATGGGATCTTTCATGTATGCTTTAGGATTTTTTAGTGCCCATTTTCTTGTTGATACTGCTATTTCTGCTAAAGCTTGCCTTGTTCTTTCTTCTCCATATAGGTGCATATACCTTCTGCATGCCATTGAATAACTCACAGGCTGTCCAATAAATCCATAGGGTAGTTCGTATTGACTGCCTGGATCAGACATGTTTCCACCAGGTCTATTTCTGGCGCTTCTTCCTGCTTCTCCATGTGTAACTAATACAGTTTCACAATAACCGGCGTTTATTGCAGCCATTGCATGAGCTATATGTATTTCAAAGGAAGACCCCCCCACTGCAGTTGTATCAGTATATTTAGGGTGAAGACCTAGGAATTCTGCTGTGTTTAGTGTTGATGTTCCTGCAGTAATAAGGCCATCAATATCACTTGCTTTCATTCCCGCATCTTCTATAGCATTGTAAGCTGCCTCAGCATGAAATTGTAAGTTTGATTTGTTTTCAATTTTCCCTACTTCATCTGATTCAGCAACCCCAACAATTGCCACAGATCTAGATAAATCAGACATCTTTATTCTCCATTTAATATTCGAATTTTTGGATTAAATTATATAGATATTACAACTTATATATTTAGTGTTCAACAAATTTAATCGGTATTTCTATAAGACAAAAGAGTTTTTGATTTAAAGGTAAGTATTATTGAAATGATGATACCTACGATACTTATAATTTGAATAGATAAAATGATTCCTATTTGATCAATCATATATCCGCTCACGATTAAACCGATGGGTAATGTAAATATAGCAAGTTGTCTTATACCTATTACTCTCCCGATCATATTTTTAGTTGAGATACTAAGAATTAATACTGACATATTTACCATACTGACAGACCCTGAAATTCCAAATAAAATTAACAGGCATATAATGATGGTTTTAATTGCAAATAAACTAGTTCCAAACATTAAGATATGCCAAATAAAAATAAATATTATCAAAAATTTACCAGGAGTATTAGTGAAATTTTTTGTTGATATTATTATTGATCCTATTAACGCACCTATAGATGTAAATGCACTTAATAAAGCCAGATCATTTGCATCCCCGTTAAGGATATTTTTACTTATAAAAGGAAGATAAGCATTTGCCATAGTAAATACTGTAAAATTAACTAAAGCTGC
>CAZMBU010000014.1:0-9932 GCA_964564565.1 uncultured Dehalococcoidia bacterium
GAAAATCAAATTAAGTTATTAGAAGACAAATTTGACCAAGGCTTTATTACTGAAGATGAAAAATATCAATCTGCTGTTAAAATTTGGACAGATGCAAACGAAGAAGTTACAGATACAATTGAAAATTCTCTATCAATTTATGGTGGTTTGTATTTTATGGCATCATCAGGTGCAAAAGGTAATATTGCACAAATAAAACAGATGGCTGGTATGAGAGGTTTAATGTCAGATCCAAAAGGTAAAATTATCGATAGGCCAATCAAATCTAATTTTAGAGAAGGATTGACAGTATTGGAATACTTTATTTCAACTCATGGTGCCAGAAAAGGTCTAGCAGATACTGCGTTGAGAACAGCAGATAGCGGATATTTGACTCGAAGGTTAATCGATGTGGCACAAGAAATGACAATTATCAACGAAGAGTGTGGTACTGATGATTTTAGGGTTGTATATAAGAATCAACCCGAAGATCAATTTAAAAGATCGATAATATCAAAAATTAAGGGTAGATATATAGCTCAACCTATAATTAATAGTGACACTGGGGAAATATTAGTTGAGAAAGATACATATATTGATGATACGATTATCAGTAATATCTCTGAATTAGAAGAGAAAATAGATTCTGCTTCTGTATATTCTCCTTTGACTTGTAAAACAGAAAGAGGATTATGCATAAAATGTTATGGTGGTTCTTTAGCTAATTGGGATCCAGTGATGATAGGTGAAGCAGTTGGGATTATAGCTGCCCAGAGCATAGGTGAACCCGGCACGCAGCTTACTATGAGAACTTTTCATACTGGTGGAATAGCATCAGTTGCTGATATAACAAGCGGGTTACCAAGAGTAGAAGAATTGTTTGAAGCCAGAACTCCTAAAGGACAAGCAATATTAAGTGATATTGATGGAATGGTTGATTTGTTAGAAACTACTGAAGGATTAGTAGTGCAGGTCAGCGATAGAGAAACTATGCATCAAGACATAGCTGTACCTAAAGGTTGGGAAATTAAAGTTAAAGATGGAGATAATGTTATAGTTGGCACAGAACTTATATCTCCAAAAGGTCAATTAATAACACCTAAAGATACAAAATCAAATCCAAGTAAAATAGTACAATCAGAATCCTCATATGCTGGAGTATCAGGGAAATTAAAGGTTACTAAGCAAAAAATTACAATTACTTGGGTAAATGAAGAAACACGAGAATATTTAATTCCTGCTGCTTCAAATCTTATTGTTTCAGAAGGAGATCCTGTCAAAGCTGGAGATCCTTTAACCTCTGGTCCGAAAAGCCCTCAACAGATTTTAGTTATACAAGGGATAAATAATGTACAAGAATACCTTATCGAAGAAGTACAAAATGTATATTTATCTCAAGGTGTTTCCATAAATGACAAACATATTGAGGTTATAGTTTCTCAAATGCTGAGAAAAGTTCGAATTACGTCACAAGGTGATACAGATTATATCCCTGGAGAACTTGTTGTTATTAATGATTTTGGTAGTAAAAATGAAGAAATTATGGCAGAAGGAGGAGAGCCAGCTACAGCTAGCCCGGTCTTATTAGGTATCACAAGAGCCTCATTAAACATGGATAGTTTCTTAGCAGCAGCTTCTTTTCAAGAAACAACAAGAGTATTAACTGAAGCAGCCACAAATGGTCAGGTAGATGAATTAAGGGGATTGAAAGAAAATGTAATTATTGGAAGATTAATACCTGCCAGATTTGATGAAACTGAAGAAGGAAGAGCGAAATTAGGATTAGATAAATTAGATAATGAATTAAATTTATTAGATAATCCTGATTTTGATACTCTTAATTCTGAAAATGGTTTAAACTCTGACATAACTGACAATGATGTTTTAGATTAAAATTGTGATTATTTATTAAAGCAATTGCATACTATTATCGAATTTGTTAAAATTTTTTTAATTAAATTGCATTGGGCGGTTAGCTCAGTGGTTAGAGTGCTGCGTTGACATCGCAGAGGTCATTGGTTCGAATCCAGTACCGCCCAATTTTATTCGGCCCCGTGGTGTAGCGGTTAACACGCCGCCCTGTCAAGGCGGAGATCGCCAGTTCGAACCTGGTCGGGGTCGCCACTATTTATGGATTCTATGAAAAGACATTTTACTGCAACAGGATTAATAATTAAAAATGATTCGGTTCTTCTTCATTTACATCCTAAAATAAACTTGTGGTTGCCACCTGGAGGTCATGTTGAACTTAACGAAGATCCGATAGAAACCGTAAAACGTGAAATTTTTGAAGAAACAGGTTATAAAGTACAAATAATTAACACTTCAAATACTAATGCAAAAATATTTAAAAATGTTATTTCTATTATTCCTCCTCATACTATTTTTATCGAACCTATTAATGATACAAAAGAAGGATTTCATGAGCATATCGATATGATATATTTATGTAAAATTATAGGGGGTAAATTAAAAAATGATTCATGGAGATGGTTTGATAAAAAAGAGATATTAAATCATATTGATCAAAGTTATAATCAATCATCTGATATATATTTAACTGATGAATTGATAGATTTATGTGTAGAATTATTTAACATAATGGAAGGTGGAAAATGAAAAAAATAGCTGTTATTCCCGGAGATGGTATTGGAATAGAAGTTATAGAAGGTGCTATTAAAATCTTAAAAAAATCTGAAGAAATTTTATCTGGTAAAACTTTGTTTGATTTTAGTTCTTTTGATTGGGGGACTGATTATTATTTGAAAAATAATATGATGATGCCTGAGAATGCTTTAGATACATTATCTCACTTTGATTCAATTTTATTGGGTGCTGTTGGTCATCCAAAGGTTCCAGATCATATTACACTAAACGGTTTATTACTTCCAATCAGAAGAAAATTTGATCAATACGTTTCTGTAAGACCTTGTTATTTATGGGAAAATACTGAAAGTGTACTAAAAAATGCTTTAGATCTTGATTTTGTAATTATTCGAGAAAATTCTGAAGGAGAATATGCAAATATTGGAGGCTTTTTACATACAAGCAATGAATATGACACTTCTATACAAACATCAGTTTTTACACGTATGGGTTGCGTGAGGATCATAGAATATGCTTTTGAACATGCACTAAAGAGAAATAATAAATTAAAAGTCACTTCTGTAACAAAATCTAATGCTCAAGCATTTGGCATGGTCATGTGGGATAATTGTTTTAAAGAAGTTTCCCAAAAATATCCAAATATTAACACTGAATCTTTATTAGTCGATGCAGCATGTATGGATTTAGTTAGAAGACCAGAAGATTTTGATGTTATAGTAGCCAGTAATCTTTTTGGAGATATTTTAAGTGATTTAGGAGCTGGCATTACAGGTGGTATGGGCGCGGCTCCAAGCTCGAATATAAATCCTGTCCAAAATTATCCTTCTATGTTTGAGCCTGTTCACGGTAGTGCCCCTGATATCACAGGTCAAGGCGTAGCAAATCCATTGGCAGCAATTTTGTCAGGATCTATGATGGCAACATATTTAGGATACCCTAAGATAGAATATATAATTAGAGAAGCAGTACAAAAAACTATAAATGATAATATTATTACAAAAGATATGGGTGGTAATAATTCTACAGATGAAGTAATTAATAATGTAGAATCAAATTTAATGATTTAATTGTATAGGAATTGAGTAAATTGGAAAAAAATTATAATCATTTAGAAATAGAAAAAAAATGGCAATTGGAATGGGAAAGCAAAGGAATTTATAAAGCTGTAGACAATGTGGAAGGTAAAAAAAATTATTATGCTTTAACAATGTTTCCTTATCCATCTGGTGATTTACATATGGGGCATTGGTATGCATTTGCCCCGGCTGATGCTCATGCTAGATTTATGAGAATGGAAGGTTATAATGTTATGCACCCTCAAGGATTTGATTCATTCGGTCTTCCTGCGGAAAATGCGGCTATAGAGAGAGGTGCAGATGCTAGAGAGTGGACTTATAAAAATATTGAAAATTTTCGTAAACAATTCAAAGAAATGGGTACTTCTTATGATTGGAATAGAGAGTTAATTACATCTGATGCGGAGTATTATAAATGGAATCAATATTTTTTCCTTCAATTTTATAAACATGGATTAGCGTACAGAGAGCATGCTCAGGCTAATTGGTGTCCAAAATGCCAAACCACTTTAGCAAATGAACAAGTAAAGGACGGAGCATGCGAAAGATGTGAATCAATTGTATCAAAAAAAGCTTTACCTCAATGGTTTTTTGCTATTACAAAATATGCAGATGAATTATTAAATATGGATTCAATTGATTGGCCAGAAAAAATAAAAATTATGCAAACAAATTGGATTGGTAAATCTAATGGAGTGACATTATCTTTTGATATAAGTGAATTTTTACCAAATGTAAAACTCGAAACTTTTACTACAAGGATTGATACAGTATTTGGTGTTACTTTTGTTGTTTTAGCTCCCGAACACCCATTAGTGAAAAAAATTATACAGCCAGGTTATGAAAAAGAAGTTAATAAATATATTGAAAATGCGAGTAAGCAAACTGAAATAGATAGAACTTCAACCGATAGGCAAAAAACAGGAGTAAAGACTGGAGCATACTGTATTAACCCTTTAAATAATGAAAGAATACCTGTTTTTATAGGAGATTATGTTCTTTCTACTTATGGTACAGGTGTAGTAATGGGTGTTCCTGCGCATGATCAAAGAGATTTTGAATTTGCAAAAAAATATGATTTGGAAATTAGAGTTGTTATATCTCCTGAAAATTGGGATGGTAAAGAACTTTTAAAGGCATGGACTTTAGAAGGTTTGCAAGTAAATTCAGCTGAATTTAATGGAATATCTAGTATAGATGCAAAAAATTTAATATCAGATAAAGTGGAAAAAAATAATTGGGGGTATAAAACTACTACATATCATCTAAGAGATTGGTTGGTTTCACGTCAAAGGTATTGGGGGACCCCAATACCAATAGTATATTGTGACGATTGTGGTACTGTTCCTGTTCCTGATTCAGATCTACCTGTTTTACTCCCTGAAAAAGTGAAATTTGAATCTGATGGAAAATCACCATTGACTAAATTACCAGAATTTTTAAATACTAGTTGTCCAAACTGTAATCAACCTGCTAAAAGAGAAACTGATACCTTGGATACTTTTGTGTGCTCTGCTTGGTATCATTTAAGATTTGCAAGCCCTAATATTGATGGCAAACCTTTCGATACTAAAAAGATTTTATCATGGTTGCCTGTAACTCATTATATGGGTGGTGCTGAACATGCTGTTATGCATTTATTATATGCAAGATTTTTTAACAAAGCGTTAAGAGATTTAGGTTTTATTGATTTTGATGAACCTTATTCTAAATTAACTAATCAAGGCATGCTGATAAAAGAACATAAGAAAATTTCAAAGAGATCTAATCCCCTAACTCCTGATCCTATAGTAAAAAATGTTGGAGCAGATACATTGAGATGTTATTTAATGTTTCTTGGTCCATGGGATCAAGGTGGAGATTGGTCTGATTCTGGAATGAATGGTATTAGAAGATGGTTGTTGAGAATTTGGGATTTAGTTCATAAGGATATATCAGTTCTTGATGATAATATTGATGATCTCATGGAGAAAGATTTTCTAAGAATTTCTCATTTGACGACTAAAAAAGTAATATCTGATATGAAAGCATTTAAATTTAATACTGCTATTTCAGCATTAATGGAATACTCAACTGAATTATTGCGAAGATATGAGAATTTACATATTTCAAAAAAATTATGGAGACCTGCTTTAGAAAGATTACTTTTACACCTCGCACCTTTAGCTCCTCATGTTTCTGAAGAATTATGGGAAATTGCTGGTAATAATTTTTCAATACATCAGCAATCATTACCTAAATATGAAGAAAAATTATTAATTACTGACACCCATACAATAGTTCTTCAAGTTAACGGTAAACTTAGAGATACTTTAAATATATCATCTGCATTGAATGAAGATGAATTAAAACAATTGGCTTTGAAATCTGAAAATATAAAAAAACATATTGAGAATAAACGAATTTTGAAATCTATATATGTTAAAAATAAATTACTCAATTTAGTGGTTAAATAAAGGAATAATTATGAGTTATATAGCAATTTTACCCGGAGATGGGATAGGGCCTGAAGTTATTAATGAAGCGATTAAAATTATCAAATCAGTTGAAGATGTTACTGGAAATAAATTTGATTTGGAATATGGGATTGTAGGAGGAGAAGCCATTGATAAATTTGGGACTCCACTCACTGAAGATACAATTAAATTAATTGAAAATAGCAAAGCTATATTATTTGGAGCAGTAGGGGGGCCAAAATGGGATAATTTGGAAAGTAATCTTCGTCCAGAATTGGGTATTTTAAATATAAGAAAAAGACTAGACTTGTATGCGAATTTACGTCCGGTTAAAGTGTTTGAATCTTTAAAAGAATCATCACCAGTAAAATCATCCATATTAAAAAATGTAGACATTTTAATTATCAGAGAATTAACAAGTGGTTTGTATTTTGGAGAACCAAAAAAGCAGATCGAAGAAAATTCTAAAAGATCTGCTGTAGATACTATGTATTATGATGAATATGAGATAGAAAGAATTGTCAGGATGTCATTTAAAATTGCACAATCAAGAACGAAAAATCTCACCTCAGTAGACAAATCAAACGTTCTTGAAACTTCAAAATTATGGAGACAAGTTGTTAATGAAGTCTCTGTAGATTACCCAGATGTAATATTGCATCATATTTTAGTTGATAATGCTGCGATGCAACTTATTTTACGTCCTTCACAATTTGATGTGATAGTTTCTGAAAATACTTTCGGTGATATACTAACTGATGAAGCCTCTATTTTGTCTTCTTCTTTAGGAATGTTACCTTCTGCTTCATTATCATTTTTACCAGGAGAGAATTCTAGTAATTTAAAAAGTTTATATGAACCTATTCACGGTAGTGCCCCTGATATTGTAGGTAAATCTATTGCTAATCCAATAGGTATGATTTTGAGTACTGCTATGATGTTTGAATTTGCTTTTGAAAACAAAGATATTTCTGACTTAATTGTTAAATCAGTAGATACTGTAATTAATTCTGGTCTAAGAACAAAAGATATTGCTCAAGGGTCTCAATGGTGTAAAACTTCTGAGATGGGTGATTCTATTGCTTCTCAAATCAGGTCAACTGTTTGACATTTTGATTATTAGATCCCATTCATGTTTCTTGACAGGTTGAATTGATAGCCTGGAATTATTTAATAAAATCATTTCAGATAATTTTGGTTCTTTTTTTATTTCTTTGAGATAAACTATTCTTTTTAATTTATTAGCAGCTTTGATATCTACCATAAACCATCTAGGATTTTGAGGAAGACTTTTTGGATCATAATATTTATGCGTTTTGTCCCAAGAATAATAATCTGGATATGCTTCACGAACAACCTTTGCAAGTCCAATTAAATGAGGTTCAGATATATTTGAATGATAAAATAATACTTCATCATTTTTCTTTATATCGTCTCTAATGAAATTTCTAGCTTGATAATTTCTTATACCTTCCCAACAAGTTTCTTTATCCGAAATGAAATTATCAAAAGAATAGTCAGAAGGTTCAGATTTAAATAACCAATAATTCATAATTCATAAATATTTTTGTTATTATATGTTATTTTATTAAATTTAACATAATTTTATGACATTTATGAATGAATATGTTATAATTTTCACATGTTAAATATTTCACAATTTGGAGAATGTTAGTTTATGGATGTTAATAGTGATGTCAAAGTGGAAAATTGTATTTGTTATTGGGTAATTGAAGAACCTGCTGGATCTAAAAGTATTGGCAGATGCAAAAAGTGTGGTCAAAGTAAAGAATTTTATAATTACACTGATACTTCTGTTTGGTCATCTGAATATAATTACGATAACAACGACGAAACTATTTAATTATCTAAATAGATCTAAGTTTTTTTCTCTGAGAATTTCCTTACTTCCTTTAACTGAAAATTGAAATTTAACTCCTCTTATAAGAACGATTGGTATTTGTAAGGCTTTTTCCATTAATATCTCAGCTCCTCCGGATAGTTCATCGACTATACATATTTTGGTGGTATTCAATTTTTTACCAAATGCGTCAGTATTGTTTTGGTAATCAACTAGAGGAGTAATTCCATAACTCCCTATTGAAATATTAGTTTGTCCTACTCTCCATGGTCTCCCAAATGTATCACTAATAATAATACCTAAATTTTCTATATTGTGATCTTGAATTAAATTTTTGAAAATTAATTTTGCTGATTTGTCAGGGTTTTCAGGAAGTAAAGAAACATTATTACCTCCGTAAATATTTGACGAATCTATTCCAGAATTTGCACAAATATGACCTAATTTAGTTTCTGTAATTATTATTCCTCTATTTTTATCAATTTTTATTATTGATTTACTTTCATCTAATATTAATTGCACTAGTTTTGGGTTTTTATTTAATTCTTTGCCGAGTTTTATAGCTTTAGATTTTGGTTTTACAGAATGAAGATCTATTATTCTATTTTCAGCTTTCGATATTATTTTTTGTGTTAAGACTAATATATCGTTATCTTTCAGATTTATTTTATTACTAAATAATCCTTTATTTAATATTTTTGGAATATTATCTCCTGATTTTATTTCAGGAATCCCAATAATCGGGATAAATTTAAGTTTATTCATTTTTTACTCATTAATTTTAATGATTATACTTCATAATTCTTTAATATTTATGATTTAATTATAAATAATGATCGAGATAAATTCTTTTTTAAACACATTTGATATTGTAGTGTTAGCAGCTGGTAAGGGTTCTAGAATGCAATCCAGAATTCAGAGTAAGCCCATGCATCTTTTAAATGGGATAACATTAATAGAATATTTATTATTAAATTTACCTTTAAATAATTTTAATAATAAAATTGCTGTTGTTCCTTCAGAATATGAAAATATCAAATCAAAAATAAATAATGTTGATAATGAATTTGTATATGTAGTTCAAAATCGCCCCAAAGGTACTGGAGATGCATTATTTCATGCTTTGAAAAATTTGAAATCTAAATACGTTTTAGTTGTTAATTCTGATGTTCCTTTAATTACTCAATCTACATACTTAAATTTAATGAAGAATCATGAAGATAATAATTTAAGTTTATCATTTATTCAAGATGATCTTAGTGATGATATCCCAGGAGATTTTGGTATTGTTGTAAAATCAAATGATGGCAATATAAAATCTATTGAAGAGAAATCTAGAATATATCTTGAATCTGATAAAGATAATTCACTTCAATTTAATGTTGGAGTTTATTGTTTTGATGTTAATTGGCTACAAGAATTCCTTGCGAATTTATCAACTCATTCTAATGGAGAGAAATATATTACTGATTTAGTTGAAATGGCTTATAAGCAAGGACTCAAGATCGATACATATTATCCTCAATACTCAGATGAATCTATAGGAATCAATGATAATTATGAATTGAGTTTGGCTAATAATATTGCAAGAGTTAGAAAAAATAAGCAATTAATGATTAAAGGGATAACTATAGTTGATCCTTTTTCAACATATATAGATTATAACTCTGAGATTGGTGAAGGAACTATTATTCATCCAGGCACACATATTAAGGGGAAAAGTATTATTGGAAAAGATTGTAAAATTGGTCCCAATGCGCAATTGTCTGATTCAATTGTTGGAAATAATTCTATTGTAAATAATTCTGTTATTAGCAAATCAAAATTAGGTAAACAAGTACACGTAGGCCCATTTAGCCATATTAGACAATATACAGATATAAGAGATAATGTATTTATAGGGACAAATGTTGAAATTAAAAATTCTATTATAGATTCTGAGACTAAATTAGG
>CAZMBU010000015.1:0-9917 GCA_964564565.1 uncultured Dehalococcoidia bacterium
ATACAATTATAGTTGAAGTTCCAGACCCTTCACATCCTTACGGTGTAAGGGGTGTTGGAGAGGCTAATATAGTTCCTCCCACTCCTGCGATTGCAAATGCAATTAGACGGGCGACAGGAGTTAGATTTAATTTTCTGCCAATTAATCCTGCAGCTATAGTTGAAAAAACTAATGGAAAATAATATCGGATAGATAATGGCTACTGTGTTTATTCCAGCTTTATTACATCAATTTACAGATAATGTAAGTCAAATTGATGTGGAAGGCCCTAATGTTAGAGCAATAGTGAATAAAGCTAGATATAACGAACATGCTCTAGTCTTATGGGAGAAAGACCATAAAGCAGTTACAGAGAAATTAGTGGCTTTACTTGCCCTACTATTAGAAGAACCTAGCAATACCAGAGATGTAGGAGTTTTAGATTTATTAGAGATAGAACATAGAACATATCCTGTAACAGAAATACTAGAAATGAAAGAAAACATTTAAATGATTCTAAACCAAAAGAATATAATTGGATAAATTGGGACGACGATAAAGAATATACATAGACTGAATTAGTTCATATACATCTGTTTGAATATACAGATTATATTTTAATATATCAATACACATAATTTTAAATGTAGAGATGTATAAAATAATATTATTGAGCCACACTATAACAGCTTTCATTTCAATAATATTATTTTTTGGGAGAGGTATGTTATTGTTTAAATCTAAAATTAACAAATTCAAATATACAACTTATTTTAATGACACTATACTTGCTTTATCCGGTATATATTTGTGGCAAATAACAAGTAGTTTTGAAAACTTAAATTCATGGTTGACGATAAAAATTTATCTCATAATACTATATGTAGGACTTGGTATTTTTTCATTCAGAAGCTCTAATCTGATATTAAGAATTGTTGCGTGGGTAAGTGCGTTATTAATCGGATGTTATATTATATTTATAGCATTAAATAAACATTTTTGGTTATCAACAATATAAATATAATAAAGTGGCTTTTATCTTATTAATCAATATGATAATGTAGCAATAGTATTATTTGTATTGTTAATAATTATGAGGGTAGCAAATGCAAGTATCAAAACAAATTAAACCTAAGCTCGATGTTTACCAATCTCATTCCGGAATCTTTACTACAGACATCAGTGGGAAAATAATATACTGGTCAAAGGCAAGTGAAAAATTACTAGGCTATTCTTCTAACGAAGTCATTAATAAAATTTGTTACAGTATTCTTTGTAATACTAAATTCAATAAAATATGCAGGGAAAATTGCTATCCTGTAAATAATTCACTAAGAAATAGATCAACAAAATCGTTTGATATATTTTGGAATACAAAAAATGAAGGGATGAAGCGATTCAAAGTTACAATATTGTATTCTGATAATAAAAATAAAGAAATAGTACATATTTTTCATGATATAAAGAAAACTGATGGAATAGAAAAATTAACGAAGATGATCTGTAACTCCGATATTGATTTACCAACTCCTGAATTATATGAGTATCTTACTCCAAGAGAAAATCAATCCTTAAAATTACTAGCATCAGGTTGCACTATAAAAGAAATAGCTGAGATATTAGAAATTAAAAAATTTACTGCTAGAAATTATATTTTAAATGTAATGCATAAATTGAATGCTAAAACTCAACTTCAAGCAGTTATTAATGCAGCCAGATTGCAAATTTTATAACATCTGCCTAATCTAATTATTGAATAATAAGTATTTAGACAGATGTTATTTTTTTGCGAATATCACACCCCCATTCAATTTTCGTAAGAAAATTGAATTGTAATATTCACTCATTAGAATTATTAAATTGTTGTATATATTTCAATTTATCAAATATAATGTTGGATAAATTGCTACCCAGGCTAGATCAACTAAATGCCACCACTTAGCAGATGCTTCAATCTTCCAATAATTATTTTTAGAAGATGGATTATTAAAATAAACAAATACGAATATCAGTATTCCTGAAATCACATGAAAAGCATGGACTCCTGTTAATGTAAATAATATGGTTCCATAGGGACTTGATGGTTGAGTAGATTCGTGATGAAAAGCTAAATCCCATTCAAATCCAACTCCGATAATAAATAAAATTCCCATTATAATTGTATACAGTATATTTCTTTGAGCTTCTTCAAAATTTTGATTTTTAGCAGCTATTTCAGATCTATATGCTGTTAAGGATGAAGTTAACAATAATATGGTTAATCCCAATCCTAAATATTGATTAATATCATCTGGAGTTACGACTCCATAAACAAAAAATCTTGAGGATATCAAAGCAACAAAAAAGGAAATGTCTGAAATAATAAATAACCATAATCCTAGTCTGTTTAAAGAAAGATCAAAACTCGAAATATTGATATTCAGATTAGATTTTTGAACACTCATTAATTACCTCCTTCATTTTTATAAGTGAAAATTACCCCTTGCCATAAATCAGATACATATTTAGATAATTGATTGAAATGCATAAATAAACTCATTATAAGCCCACCTTTGAACACGCCTATTACTAAGAATAAAATTAATTGCAATGTTCCATGAATGTACAATGCAACAAGAAATTCGATAATTGTTAATACAAATAGTAATAAAATGACTATCCATCCTGTTTTTATTTCTTGTATTTTGTTAGACGTACTCATTGATACTCCTTCTGATTATGCTTTTTTTTTGTTGAAAATTGCATGTTTGACAGATTCGTCATCGTATATATAAGGAGATGATTGAACTGTAGGTATAACATCAAAATTTTCTATACTTGGTGGAGAAGTAGTTTCCCATTCAAGTGTTTTTCCTCCCCATGGATTATTAGGAGCTTTGGTCCCTTTCCATAGTGACATTATCATATTTAAAATAAAGGGTAAAAATGATAATCCCAATAAGATTGAAAATATAGTTACCCATCCATTTATGTCTGAAAATGTGTCAGGATAAACTGCAACCCGTCTATTCATTCCTTGAAGTCCTGGCCAAAACATTGTCATGAATGTTAGATTAAAAGTAATTAATAACAAAAGTGCGGGTAGTTTTCCCAAACCTTCGTTGTACATTTTGCCTGTAATTTTAGGAAACCAATAATAAAATGCTCCAAAAAATGCAAAGACAACGCCTCCAACCATAGTGTAATGGAAATGTGCAACCACAAAATAAGTATCTTGAAGATATAGATCAGTTGCAACGTCAGCAAGAAAAATTCCAGTCAAACCTCCAATTGTGAAATTAAATAAAACAGCAGAGGAAAATAAAAATGGAGTTTTCAGAGATATTTTCCCTTTCCACATGGTGGTCAGTCCTGCTAAGAAAATAATACCAGTTGGGATAGATATCAGTTCAGTTAAAAACATAAAAGGAGCATGTAACCACAGTTGCATGCCACTAGTAAACATATGATGTGCCCAAACAATAAATCCTAAAAACACAATTCCCCAAATAGCCTTTACTACCCATGAGTATGCAAAAACTGGTTTCTTTGAAAACGTTGATATTGATTCAAGTATGAATCCAAATCCTGGAAGAGCCATAATATACACTGCAGGATGTGAATAAAACCAAAAAACATGCTCAAATAATAAAGCATTACCACCCACTCCATCGACAGGGTTGAAAAATCTCATTCCCGCAGTTCTTTCTAAAATAATCATTAATAATGCAAAAGCTACCCATTGTGTTGCTATAAGAGCTATAACTGAAGCTCCTAGAACTCCCCATACAAATATAGGGACTCTTCCCCAAGTCATTCCAGGAGCTCTTAATTTAATAATAGTTGCAAGAAAATTTAATCCTCCCAAAATTGAGGAAACTCCAAATGTGAGAAATGCTAATACAAATAATAAACCACCTGTTGCGTTTTTAGAAGCAAGTGGTGGGTACGCAGTCCATCCAGTATCAAAACCTCCAAAAAGAGGTGTTAGTAATAATAATACAGCTACTGGAGGAACAACCCAAAAACTTAAAGCATTTATTCTTGGGAAAGCGACATCACGAGCTCCTATCATTAAAGGTACTACGTAATTAGCAAAGCCACCCATAAAAATTGCAACAACGACAGCAATCATCATTATTCCATGAAGGCTCATTAATGTATTATAATCTGTTAAATTGAATAAATTTTGTTTCCCATCAGCAAGCTCTAATCTCATTAATATAGATAAAGCTCCTGCTAAAAAGAACACTACAAGTAATGTAACTAAATATTGTATACCAACAACTTTATGGTCAGTACAAAATCTAAAATATCTTTTCCATCCACCTGAGTTATCATGAGGTACTGAGTTCAATCCAAACCATTCTTTCCCCCATACTTTCCACATACCAACTCCCATCAACCACCCTATTAAAGCAAATAAATAACCCAATGTAATTAGTGGCTCAGTCAAAGGAAAATTCGTTACACTTGTAATTCCTATTGCAATAATAGATCCGACAAGAAATCCTATGGAAGCAAATAACAATCCTTTTAATATAGGAAATAATCCATTTGTTAAGCTAGCCATATTTTTCTCCAATTAAAATTATTTTTTCTTTTGTGACAACCATTTTTCAAATTCTTTCTTCGAAACAACACTGACTTTATTAGACATTATTGAGTGGCCCATTCCACATAATTCGGCACATTGAACCCTGTAATTAACATCCTCATCATAATTGCCTATTCGATTTGTATTAATATTCAATGCTGTATACATTCCAGGGATAACATCAATTTTAGTTCTGAAAGCAGGAATCCAAAATGAATGTAAAACATCGTTTTCAGGTGCGGTAATATGAAATCTAATTAAACTATTATTGGGTAGAACAACAGTTTCTTTACTTCCTCGTATAGTAACAGAATCATCAAGGTTATCAGAATCAATATATTGATAACTCCATGCCCATTGTTGACCAATAACTGATATGGTTAAATCAGGAGTTTCGTGTTCACTGGCAAAAAGTTCATTAATTCCTGTGAAGCCAGGATGCACAAGAACAGATAGGCACAATACAGTTGACCCAATCAACCAGCCCCATTTCCAATATATAATTTGTTTTATAGATTGTTTATCAGTAGCCTGGGTTGCAATGTTATTTTTACTAGCACGAAAATTCATAAATGAATATCCAAGCATGACGCACACAAGAGTAAATATAGGAACACTTAATACTGTCAACAAAAAGAAGGCATCATCAATAAATATTGCCTCTTCAGAGCCTTGGATTGGGAAAAGACGATCTTGCACACTAAAAAGACCAATTTCTCCAATTATTGTAAAAACTATCCACAAAGACAATGCAAACAAAAAATCTTTATTCATAATAGTAACCTTTATTTATTTACAGCCACATGGATCGCATTTGCAATCTAGGCATTTGCAATTTGGATTAGTACATTTCTCATCTGACATATCTCCTCCTTTTTTTTGTTGAATAATTTAATTCTATTTACAAGTTTGACTCAGAATAGGTTCATTTGTACTAATTTTCAAATTATTTATTAGAATATTTGAATAATCTTCCCACCCACATATCATACAACTCAGTTTATAGGCATCAAATTGTACATATGATTTGCACTTGCAGCATATTCCCATAAAAAATCGAAATTTAAATTTATTATTAATTTTCACACTAATTTATTCTTGAATAGATTTTAAATAAGCAATTATTGATAAAATATTCTCATCTGTCAGGGCTGGATTCCCTCCTTTAGGGGGCATATCAATTCCGGTAGTATTTTCTTTATCTCCCGATGAGCGGCCTTTTATGATAAATTTCAGCAATTCTTCATTACTATTGTCCTTAATAAATGTTCCTTCAGATAAATCTTTTCCTAATCCATCAATCCCTTTTGCATCCATTCCATGACAAGAAGAACAATATCCCATGAAATCTACTTCTCCATCTACTAATTGCTCATCAGTTGATTTGTGTGTAGTATGGATTGGCGGTTGATCAGATAATTTTTTAGATATAATTTCTTCATCCAGATTAGTCTTAGATTCTTCACTATTACCAGTGCCACCACATGCAATTAATAACAAAAAAGATAAAATCAAAAATGTTTTATGAAATAAATTGAATCTCATATTCGCTCCTATGATAATGTGCGTATATAAATATTAAATATATAAATATGTTTATATACGAGAATTCAGGCCATAAATAGGTGCGTATGCACCATTAATGATTATGGTTCACATGGTTATCAGTAATCATAAAATACGAATATAATGGGTTGTCTTTTATATATATATTTGACAACTCAATAACATCCGAGAAGTTTTTTATTATTGCATTTGAAGAATCAGAAAATGATAATGCATCATCATAATCTTGAAATGCAATAATTCCATGTCCCATTGGTGTAATAATGTTGTAACCAATCAAAAAATGAGCTTCGTTAGCATTTATCCATTTTTCTGTTCCATAATCATGTACCCAAAATTTCATTACAATATCATGATTTTCAAAATAATAAATAAACATATCACCTATATCATCAAATTTTTTTATTTCATTTTTATTGTTAATATAAGCTGCAGCAAAATGCGGATCACTAATTATCATTGAACATTCCATACATATGTCTTCTCCATAATAGATTTCAGGCGGTTCGTTAATATTTAATTCCGATTGACATCCATTAAAAATTACAATGTTTATTATTATAGTTGTAATAATAAACATTTTTTTTATAGATATGCTCATGAGAATACTCCTTTAAAAATCCCTTTTATTTTTCAAAATATAACAACTTATTATTAATGGGATAAATATAAATAATGCAGTTATAGTAAATAAAATATATATCAGAAATTCCTTATATGTTCTCATCGCATAAATGCCACCTGGCCCCAATATTTCCAAATTATTATTTAATACAAGAATAGAAAGTATTTTAAACACTTGTAACGGGTTTATTAGAGAAATAATAAATAATTGATTAACATTTAGTTTTAAAATTATCGATGTCCCCATAATTCCTAAATCAGTAAAAAATACAAATAATAACCACGTAAATAAAGCTAATCCTAATGCAGTTATACTTTTTTTTGTTATAACGGAAATCAATAGCCCAATACTAGTACTTGTTAAAGCTAAGCAAGATGAAAGAACAATCATATAAATATAATTTGTTATTTGAGAGGATCCAACTTGGAAAGAAATTAATATTCCACTAATCCCAAATCCAATTAACAGAGATAATAAAAGTGAAAGTGAGATTCCTAAATATTTTCCTAATAAATATTCTACTCTAGTAATCGGTTGAGCTATTATATAAAACAAATTACCATTTTCCTGTTCTGATGATATTGACAAAGATCCAAGTGTTAATCCCATCAAAGGAATAATTAGTATAATTATATTTATTAGAGTTGCTGCAGTCCTCCCAAATCCTGGTGATCCATATATCTTAGATAAAGATAAATCAATCCAAGCAAATACAAATGATAAAATCCCAAAAACAATTGTATAAACGATCATCCACTTGTTATTTTTTGCATCTCTTAATTCTTTATTTGTAATAATTAAAACAGTGCTTAAATCAATGTTGATTAATTTATAATTATTCATTCATATACCTTTTGATTGTTTTCGGTATACATCTCTAATTCAAAATTATTGATCTGTATTTTTGATTGGTTCAGGCATGAAATTGGATCCATTTTTTTACTCATTGTTGTTTTGACTAAAATACAATCGTTATTGATGTTTGCATTAAATCCATTATTCACCAATGCTTGAAAAGCCTTAGAAATATGAGAATAAGAAACATAAATTGATAAAAGCAATTTCTCTCCTATATATTCTTCTAATTGTTCAGGTAAACATTCTTTTATCAAATTGCCATTATTTAAAATTAAAACTCTATTTGCCAATTTGAAAATGTCATCTATGCGATGAGAAGCAAAAATAATTGTTTTGCCTTCATTTCGTAATTCGAGAATTAAAGATGAAAATGATATTCTTGAACTAATATCAAGATTAGCAGTAGGTTCGTCTAAAATTAAAATAGGAGGATCAGACAAAAGAGATATAGCTAAAGATAATTTTTGCTTCATTCCTCCTGATAATTCAGAAATTGTTTTATGAATATGGTTTTCTAATCCTATTCTTTGAAGCTCTTTCTTAATTACAGCATTATTAACTTTTTTTAATTGAGAATAAAAATTCATAGTTTCTATTACAGAAAGATCTTCGTGTAAATTAAGTTCTTGGGGAACATAGCCTATAAGATTACGAGCTCTCTTGCCATTTTTTTTAATGTCATATCCTGTTAATTTAATTGTTCCTTCATAATGATTTAATCCCATTATGCAATTTATTAAAGTAGTTTTACCTGCTCCATTTGATCCCCAGATTGCAATCGATTCACCTTTTTTAATATTAATATTTAAATTGTTGATAAAATTATTATTTTTAAATTTGTTTGATAGTTGATTTATAGAAAGAATAGGATGAATAGTATCATCAAGAATAAATTGTTTATCATACGAAACGCTAATTTTTCTTACAAAAAAATAAGGAATGAATATAATAAGTAATATAGTCCCAAAAATCAAAATAGATAATATGCCAAAAGACATACTCTTATGGACTGGAGGCCTTGGTACATCTTTTGGCAAATACTCCTTCATCAAAGGATGTGAATCTGTTAATTTAGGTTGAGGTCGAATATGTGGAATCGACCTTGCAGCAAAATCAATAGCTTCCGTAGAAGGAGAATATATAAATAATTTAAAATTAGGATATTCTCTAGTAAGGTTTTCAAATAATTTCTGGGATTTATGCGGAATATCTCCGATTGAATCATTATTAGCATCAAATCCTGAATAATCACTCCAATAATTACCCACTTCATTAGTAGACCAAGAGATATCCTTTAGCACACCATTTCCAGCAATATTCACTTGTTCTTGGTTTTCTTTGAAAGTATTATACGTAAAATTATTTCTCCTGACAGATGGCATAAATTTTACTCCGATATCATTAAATGCAAACACATTACCCTTAAAATTCAATTCACTATCAATTTCTCTAGGAGAATTATCTAATGATGCTCCAATTCGATTATTACTAAAAATATTATTTTCTATTAATGCATTATCAACATCTTTCATCCCAATCCCGAATCCACTTGGCCCTTTATTATGAGAAATAAAATTATTAGAAAAATGTAAATTTCGACTGTACATTAAAAATGAACCTACAGAATTATTAAATAATTTATTATTGTGAATAAAAGCATTATCACAATACATAAAATGTAATCCGTATCGTCCTTCACTAATTTCATTTCCAATTACATTAATATTGCTTGAATACCATAAAATCAAATCTCTTCCTCCGTAAATTTTATTATCCTTTACAATCACGTTATCGCTATACCATATGCGAATTGGATCACCTCTCCTGGGTAAATTGAGATTTTTTGAATAAATGATATTATTTTTTATTATTGAATCAGATGCTTTGCGAAGATAAATTCCAAATAAAGTTTCTTGAAGACGATTGTTTTCAAGAGTTACATGATTAGAATCTACAGATATCCCAGAATTTTCATTATTTAGAACATTTCCACTATTCTGAACGACAAAACCTTTGATAAAAGTATTTGAAGCCTGAATTGATAAAACTGTTCCATTACTATTGCCATCCAATATCGGCCATCCATGACCAATCAAAGTTAAATTTTTGTCAATAACGAAATTACCATTATATTTTCCTCCAAAAACATTTATCACATCTCCATTTTCTGAATACTTAATAGCTTCTTTTAAAGAATAAAATGTTCCTTTGGGTGAAATAATATATCCTGGCTTTAATTCATCTCCATAGGTAAAATCAGAGATAGAAAAAAAGCATACTAATAATAAAAAAATGAAAATATTTCTTTTAAAA
>CAZMBU010000016.1:0-9876 GCA_964564565.1 uncultured Dehalococcoidia bacterium
TGATACTTTATGGTCAACAGCAGCTACATCCTGGATAAGAGTCAATGCATATCCAGTAATATCTACAGTTTCAATTTCACCTAATACGATTTACAAGAACGATTTGAATGGAACTACAATTTATTTCAATTCATCAGTTTCAGATAGTGATGGTAGTGTAACTCATTATTATTGGAATTCATCTAAGGATGGAAACTTAGCAACTACAGGTAGTTTCACCACTAGCGTCAATACATTGAGCCTTGGAAACCATACGATTACTTTCAAAATTAGAGATAATGATGGTGCTTGGGTTTCAACAACTTCCTATTTAGTTGTCAAATCTTATCCTAACGCAACCATCCATTCCATTTCACACACAGTTGCTCATGAGGGTACAAGTGTCACTTTCAATGGTAGTGGTAGTGATTCAGATGGAACAATTACTGCTTATCACTGGAAATCATCTATTGATGGTACTCTAAGCAGTAGTGCTGTCTTCAATACTGATGATCTTTCAGTTGGAAATCACACAATATACCTGAAGGTAAAGGATAATGATACTTTATGGTCAACAGCAGCTACATCCTGGATAAGAGTCAATGCATATCCAATTCTTTCCAATTACACTCTAAGTTCAAATTCTGTTGCCCGTACTTCTACTTCAGTAATATCAATACAAGTTACAGATACAGAAGATACCAATTCTACACTAACTGTTGTAGCACAATACAGAGCAAACGATGGATGGAAAACAGCCTATCTGTCTACGTTATGGTATGATTCTTCAGATAGTAAATGGAAGACTAACTTCACTCCAACAACTTCAGCTACTTTAGGAGATTATGATATCCGTATAATGCTAAATGATACTGATGGTGCAAGCACTGGTTGGACAACATACAGTGACGTAATTACTGTAACAAACAATGCTCCAACTTTATCTAATTACGGACTAAGCGCTTCAACATTATTGCGAAATAACACAATCATAATTGGAATGAATACAACAGATACAGAAGATGGAGAATCTTCGCATACTGTCGTAGTTCAGTATAGAGCAACCAGTGGTGGTTGGCAAACAAGTTACCTTTCAACGGTTTGGTATGATTCATCTGATAGTAGATGGGAAACCAATTTCACAGTTCCAACAACTGCAATTTTAGGAACATATGATGTTCGTATAATGGTTAATGATACTGATGGCGGAAGCACTGGATGGTCTACATACAATGATATAATTACTGTAACAAACAATAATCCTTCATTATCGAATTATAATTTGAGTTCATCTACGGTATTGAGAACAAATACGATAATAATCGGAATGAATACAACAGATATAGAAGACAGTGAATCAACTCATGCAGTTATTGTTCAATATAGAGCAACAAGTGAGAGTTGGAAGACTGCATATCTTTCAACAGTGTGGTATGATTCAACAGATAGTCGTTGGGAGACTAATTTCACACCATCTGCATCAGCTAGTTCAGGTTATTATGATATTAGAATAATGGTAAATGATACAGATGGAGCTAGTACAGAATGGTCAACATACAATAATGTGATCCAAGTTATCACTAATCCACCAACAATAACCAGCTATACGATAGTAGATTCTAATATTTTACGTAACCAAAGTACTAAGATTCTGGTAAATGTTGATGATGTGGAAGATTCAGATTCTAGTTTGACACTAACAACTCAATACAAATCACCATCAGGTTCTTGGGCTACTTCATACTTTGAAACTCCTTGGTTTAACACAACTTCTAATCTCTGGGAAGCTAATTTCACTGCTCCAAATAGTGCTGAGTTAGGTGCTTACGATATTCGAGTTAAGGTTACTGACTTAGATGAGGACAGTAGCAATTGGTCTACTTATTCAGACAATCTTACGATTACAAACAATAATCCATTATTATCTAATTATGCATTAAGTTCTTCTTCGATATTACGAAATAATACGATTGTAATTGGAATGAATACTACAGATGTTGAGGATGGAGAAGGTAGTCATACAGTAGTAGTTCAGTATAGAGCAACTAGTGGAGGTTGGAAGACTGCTTATCTATCAACGGTTTGGTATGATTCATCAGACAGTAGATGGGAAACCAACTTCACAGTTCCAACAACTGCAATCTTGGGAGATTATGATGTTCGTATAATGGTTAATGATACAGATGATGCTAGCACTGGTTGGGCTACCTATAGTGACGTAATAACTGTAACAAATAACAATCCGACTTTATCCAACTATTTCTTAAGTTCTTCTTCTCTAATGAGAACTAATACTACAATTATTGGTGTTAATACTGCAGACACAGAAGACGTTGAATCTGAACATACAGTATTAGTTCAGTATAGGGCATCTAGTGGAGGCTGGAAAACAGCAGATCTATCAACGTTATGGTATGATTCCTCAGATAGTAGATGGGAGACTAATTTCACACCAGTTACATCAGCAGTTCTTGGAACGTATGATGTCCGTATCATGGTTAATGATACAGATGGAGCAAGCACAGGCTGGACAACATATATCGATGTAATTACAGTAACAAATAATAATCCATTATTACAGAATTATTCCTTAAGTAAAGATTCTATAGAAAGAACAAACACAACTGTAATTTCAGTTAATAGTACAGACATAGAAGATGTGGAATCAATCCACGCAATAATTGTTCAGCTTAGATCATTATCTGGTTCTTGGTCTACCGCTGATTTATCAGATATATGGTATAATTCTACGGCCAATAGGTGGGAGACAAATTTCACCCCTTCAACTACAGCAGAATTAGGACTTTATGATATTCGTATAAAGGTCACTGATACAGACAGTGGTACGAGTGGTTGGTATGACTACAACGATGTCTTAACAGTCGCCAGTAATCCTCCAACTCTAACAAGTTATGATGTTGTTAACAATGACATATTGCGTACAGAAACCTCATTCATTATCGTTGGAGTTTCTGACATTGAAGATGACAATGATGATATGACAATTACTGTCCAGCATAGGTTCTCTACTGAGGATTGGTCAAGCACTTACTTTGGTCAGCCATGGTATAATACATCATCAAATAAATGGGAAGCTAATTTCACACCAACAACAACTGCATCTCTTGGTGAATATGATATTAGAGTTAGAGTCACAGATTTAGATTCTGGTAGTAGCTCCTGGTCATTGCATTTGGACAATGTTACAGTAGGTAACAATAATCCAATTTTAGAGGATTATTCACTAAGTAATTCCTCTGTCTTAAGAACTTCCACAATGGTAATTGGTATAGATAGTAGTGATATTGAAGATTTAGAATCATTACATACTGTAACTGTTCAATTGCGCTTTGATGACGGATGGTTTGATAATCTTCTGACAGATATTTGGTATGACAACAATGATAATCAGTGGAAGACAGAATTTATTCCAGTAGCAGATTCAGAACTTGGAACTTATGATCTCAAGATAATGGTCAATGATACCGATGGAGGTAGTAGTAATTGGACAATTTATGATGATGTTATTACAGTAGTTAATAATAATCCAACTGTACAATCTGTAACGTTTAGTTCAGATGAGGTATTGAGAACTGAAACTGTAGTTATAGCCGTAGCTGTTTCGGATGTAGAAGATGCAGATGACTTACATAGCGTAGCAATTGAATACAAAGTATCTGATTCACAGTGGTCTTCAGAGTATTTGTCTTCTGTATGGTATAATGCTTCATCTGGTAATTGGGAAACTAACTTTACACCAACAACAGTTGCAGAGTTAGGAGAGTATGATTTCCGAGTATATGTTGAAGATACAGACGAAGGAAATACCAGTTGGATCGAAGAATATGTTTCAGAAGTTGAGGTCACTAATAATGTACCAATCCTAGATTCATATTCATTTTCATCTTCATTTGTGTTAAGAAATGAAACAATAACTTTAGGATTTAACAGCTCAGATATTGAGGACTCTGAAGACTTGCTATCAATAACAGTCAATTATCGTTCTCCAAGCGGAGACTGGTCTACAGCCTATCTTTCTGATATTTGGTATAATAACGAATATAATCACTGGGAGACTAATTTCACACCGTTACCAACTGCTGAATTGGGATATTATGACATACGTGTTATAGTCAATGATACAGATGATGGAAGCAGTGGTTGGAATACTTCTTTTGAAGCTTCAATTCATGTAATTAGTAATCCTCCGGTTATCACAGATTATGAAGTGACTGATAATGACATTCTTAGAACAGAGTCTTCAACAATATTAGTGGAAATATTTGATGTCGAAGATGCGTCTCAGGATATGACAGTCTTATTTGAATATCGTTCCTCATCAGGAAATTGGCTTGCAGATGATTTATCAGAAATTTATTATAATTCAGATAAAAACATGTGGGAGACTACATTCACACCAAATATTACTGCAGAACTAGGATTGTATGATATTCGAATCAAGGCCATAGATTTAGACAATGGTGAGACTGGTTGGTTAGTCTATGAAGACAATATTACAGTAGGTAACAATTTACCAATTTTCCATGATTATCTATTAACTGACGATGCAGGTTATGATGTTTTAGATAAGCAAAATATTTCATTATTGAGAAATAATGGAAACTTGATATTTGTTAATAGCACAGATATAGAAGATATTTCTCAAATTCATGAAATAATTGTTGAGTTGAAATCACCAACCGGAAACTGGACTTCTCAGTATGTCCAACAGGTAGAGAATGATACACATATTCCAGATTATCAAAATATCTTCTTATTCTTCCCAGATACTGAAGCAGAATTAGGATATTATGATATGAGAATCATGGTAATTGATGAGGATGGAGGTAGTACCAATTGGTCAACTTTCAACCAAGTATTCATTGTTACCAACAACAAACCCGAGTTTGAGGTCTATTACGATATGGGTTCATCTGTATTGAGGAACGAGTCTCTGACTTTAGATTTCACGGCAGTTGATGTAGAGGATGATTTAGAGAATCTTGATCTCATAATAGAGTACAAACCACCACAGGGTAGCTGGACAAATGAATCTTTATCCAAATTAACATACGATTCTGAGAATGAAAGATGGTCAGTATTGTTCTCTCCGCCTTCTGATTATGAATTAGGAAATTACAGTATTCGCGTTATGGTCATTGATTTGGACGATGGTTCCACTGAATGGATTGAGAGTTCAGGTTCAGGTAAACACCACATATTTGTTTTGAATAATAATCCAACACTCATAGGTTATGAGATGGAAGAGATTATTCTAACTACACAAGAAATTCTGATAACCATTGATTCATATGATGTAGAGGATCGTGAAGAAATACATAATATAGAAATAGAATACCAATTGCAGAATTCAGGAAACGAATGGTCAAGTGAACATATTTCTGATATTATCTATAATTCTACAACGGAAAAATGGGAGACCTACTTTACACCACCAAATTGGTTTGAGCAAGGAACATATGTCCTAAGAATAAAGGTTGATGACAAAGATAATGCATCATCAAATTGGCAGGAATATGGTTCTGCTTTTGAAGTTGTAGACAATATTCCATTAATAACAGATTATATCAAATCTAAATCTGAGGTTAATCGAAATTATTCGGTTACTTTAGAATTCTTTGTTTTTGATGTAGAAGATTCTTCTGAATTACTTGATTTAACAGTAGAACACAGAACAGATAATCAGGGTTGGTCTTCAGAATATATTGAAACAATAGTCCACGATTCTATTGAAGAGAAATGGCTTGTAATATTTAGACCGTCTATTGAAGCACCGCTCGGCATCTATGATATTAGAGCATATGTACAAGATACAGATGACACAACAAGTATTATGTATGAATATGTTGAAGAAATAGAAGTAAAGAATAACATTCCTACAATTTTACAGTATGAGAATGGTAATGGTGCAGTTCTAAGAAATCATGATTTATCTTTAGAATTTAGTTTATTTGATATGGAAAATTCAATTGATGAGTTATCAGTTGAGATTCAATACAGAATATTCTTAGGTGAGTGGATAGATTCTGGTGAACAATTAAGCTCAATTTCTTATGATGAAGTATCAGGATTATGGCAATCTTATTTCAAACCTAATTCTGAATCTGAAATTGGTTTCTATGATATACGTATTGAAATAATTGATTTGGATGGTGATGAAAGTGGCTATATTTTCTTCAATAGTACTATAGAAGTAATCAATAATGTACCTATAGTAGAGGACTTATCTATCAATTCATATGTGCCCTCTGATTCTAATCCACCATATACTATTGTTACAGGAAATGGGTTTGCATTAGAAGATAAGGCGTTAGTTTCTTGCGAATGGTATTTTGCACCTGAAGGATCTAATATATCTCTCTCAAATACAAATGACACAGTCGTTCAATCAAATTGTATAGATGAATTCTATAGTGAGAGGGAAATAAGTGCAAATAACTACACTATAGAAACGAAACAGTATTCCTTCAACACCACATTTGAAAATGTATCAGTAGGTTACAACAATTTCTTTGTTAGAGTTTTAGATTCAGATGGAGCTTGGAGCGAATGGTTTGTTTCAGAACCATTCTATGTTGATGATGGAGATGGTTATGATGAAATTTCAGATGCATTCCCAGAAGACAGTACACAATGGTCCGATATTGATGGTGATGGTTGGGGAGATAATGCTGAAGGAAATAAAGCAGATGAATTCCCAGAGGATCCGACTGAATGGTTAGATAGTGATGGGGATGGTGTTGGAGATAATTCAGATATTGCCGTCAATATACCAAATATCTACCTTCAGGCAGCAGGTGGTGTTAGTCTAGTGGGTCTTGGCGCTGTTGCTGCAGAATATTTCTCACGTCGCTCGAAGAATGCGGTACTAGAACAACTGTTAGAATTAAAAGAACAAGGAATAGACACCCCTGGTATTGAATCAGCAGTTCAGAATTTAGAACAAATAGAAGGTAGACATTTCTTATCCTCAGAGATGGGAGATGCGAAATCGGTTTTGGAAGATTATCACTCTAGGCAGAAAGATATTCTTACGATAATGGAAGAACTTCATGAGCTTAGAAGTGATTTATTAGCCTTTGAACAAGAAGGCGGTAATTCACTTGAGATAATAGATGAAATATCCAATTTAGAGGCTGAATTGATAAAGGAATCAGAATCAGATTCAACTATAGGATATCTTAACAATTTACAGAATGAATTTGTTGACATGATGTCTAAGAAGGGAGATAAATGAGTTACAAAGAAATTCTATCAAAGGTAAGGGAATCGAAGGATATACTATCTAAGAAAAGAGCCCAATACAATAATTATAAAGAAAAAACAGATTATTTAGAATCTCTTAAACTTTCTTTCAAAAGTAACGGTATAAGGTACGAAAATGAGAATGAGAATTTAGCTCAGGAATCATTTATTGTTGGTAATTATTCATCAGCAATGGATTATATTGAAACAGCAGTTAATGAGACTGAAGAGGATTATACAGATTCTGAAAAAATTAGAGATTTAATCTCTAACCTTTCAATATCTTTTGATGATTTAGAAGAAGAATCTAAAGAAGAGTTTATCGAATCTCTAAATTCTATATCTGAAAAATTATCAGATGGCAATATTAGTTCTGCTAGATTTGACATTGACCTTCTGTCGAAATCATTTGAAGAACATGTTAATATCTTTGATACTTCTAAGCTCATTTTAGATCAAATGGTAGATTTGCTTGACTCATCTAAAGATTTTATTTTAATTGATGAATTTATGGATGATTCTTATAAATGTCAAAAATTATTTGAATCTAAAGAATATTTTGATTGTAAAGAGAAATCACAAAATTTGCTTAGTTCTATAAATGAGGCACTTGAAGGATGGCAACCCGAGATTCGGATGGGCCTCCCATCAGAAATCACATCTTCGGAATGGACCAAGTCATCAGTTACCATTTCTAATATTGGTAAAGTTGCTTTAAAATCAGCTTCTATCGAAATTAAAGGTATTCAGGCTCAGGATGAAATAAGATTTGGCCCAATTCCTCCTGGTGAAACTAGAGAATTTATGAATGCTTTTTTTGTTAAAGATTTAGGTTCTATAAAGATCAATGCTCAAGTAAGTTTTACAAGGGCTTATGATGATTTATTGTTTGTAGAAAATACAGAAGATTGGATAGAGTCTAAACGTACTTCATCAAAAGCTGAAGTTGTAGAAACACCTATTGTTGATGCAGTTGCACAAGTTGAATCCAAAACTATCAATGGTAATGAACATAGAGATTTGGTAACTGATTGGAATCCTCCACAGGCTTTAGAAGTAAAAACTGAAACTGTGATTGAGTTGTTTAATAAGAGATGGGAATCATATAGAGAATGGCCCGATAACAAAAATATTCTTGATTATTTACACAATAACCACGAAAGGCTTGCCGTACAATCTTACTTTGAAATTCCTACAGATCCTTCAGTAGTTATAGACGAGTGGGCTTTACCTGATGGAATTAGAGATAATGTTTATCTTGATTCGGAAAGACAAGCACATATTAGCAGAGTTCTCACTAGTTCTTCTTCTGAGAATTTTGTGATAATTGGTGAGCCAGGAGTAGGTAAGACAACGTTGCTCTTTGAGATATTTGATTCATTCATGAAAAAAAAGCCTTCAGCCATATTGACAACATCAGATATAAATTCTGTAAACATAGATTATGATATTAGGCTTTTTTATGATGATATACCTGAAAATCCAGAATTAGTTGAATCTATATTGAAAAATGAGTCAGGAGGTTTAGTAGTTACAGCTCGTGAAGCTGATTGGTCTAAATTAGATAAGGATTTTCAGAAGAAATTTAAGAGGCTTACAGTTCCACTCTTCAGTTCATCACACATTGATAATTTATGTAGACGTATGCTTGATTTTTCAAATATAAGATATGATGAACCTGCTATCGAAACATTAAATTCATATTCACAAGGAAGTCCAATTTTCATTTGGTTGTTAATACGTGAGATGCGTTTTTCAGGATCATATTTCTTAACAAAAGGGTATGTTGAAGATAATTCTAGAAAAGGAATGGAGAATTATGTTTCATTAATTCTTCAAAAACTTCTTAAGAAAGGAGCAGAATACAAATCAGGAGGGATGCATGCGCTGGCATGTATGATTTTCCTTTCTGATTATATGAAAGATAGAAAATGTCACGAATTATTATATCGTTCTTTTGCAGATGAAATTGAACATGATTTTGCAGATAAATTTGGCGATCATCAATCACCTGTAACATTTAATCAGACAATAGTTTATCTTTCAGGCGAGGGCTCTTTGATTAGATTTCCTCACGATACATGGGCTGATGTTCTTCAGGGTGTGGGACGACGAAATCTACTTCGTGCAGATATTCAGGACATTAAGGTTAGATTTGCCGAAGAAAGTTTTGAAAATTATAAGATGAAGGCAATAAAGGATTCATGGGGAAGAGTTGAAACTAGGTATAATAGAAATAAGATTAGAGAAAAAGATTCATTTTTATCATTTTCTGATATTCTGACTAACAATTTTACTAGAACTGAGTTAGAAGATGTTGGTGTAAATGTTGATATGATCCGTGAAGTTGCTTCTATAAATGCAGATTTACCAATCGCCGCCCGTATCATTTCAAGAATAGAATCTGCTGAATCTAAGCAAGTTACAAATATTATAAAAATACAAGATTCTATAATTAACAGGTCTACCTTAAATTTTGATGGGGAAGAAACTATAGAGGATAGTCTAATTAATAGAAATAAGGGGATATAGGTGTTTTATTGAACGATAAAGAAAAAGAAATTTATTCTCGTCAAATAACTTTGCCAGAAGTAGGTGAAGCAGGTCAAGAAGAGTTACAAGAGCATGGAG
>CAZMBU010000017.1:0-9447 GCA_964564565.1 uncultured Dehalococcoidia bacterium
ACCAGTAACAAAAGGGTATTCGTATTTTTTACCCTCTTTTACACCCCACATAAATCCGCTGTTTGTTAGTGAATCTACTTTCCATTCAAAATATATTTTAAAACTAGTGTAATCTAGATCTGAAACTAAATCATTATTATTGTTTTTTATGTCAAAATTTTTGCTAATTGATTTTGCAAGTGATTTTATGTACGTGCCTTTATATGAGTCTTTTGTGTTTGTATTTTTTATTTTATTTCCGTTTTCTTTTGATATTTCATTTAGAATGCTTTGTCCAAATTCTAAAATTTGATTGCCCGCATTATTGATATAATATTCAGTTTTGATATTGTATCCGTAATACTCAAGTATTTTAGCCAATGCACTCCCGTATACAGCACCTCTGATGTGTCCCACATGTAAAGGCCCAGTGGGATTTGCACTTACAAATTCTATTTGAATATTAGTTGATTTTTTTTCGAAATAATTATTTAAAAAATCAGGTTTGAAAACAATATCTTTCACTGTATCAGTAATTGCTTTTTTTGAAATTGTGAAATTTATATATCCAGGGTTTATAGGTTTGATTTCAGAAATAAACCTTGGTTTTGATTTATAAAGCTCAAGGCTTAATGTATTAGCAATATCCATAGGATTCTTTCTTATGATTTTTGCCAACCTTAATGGTATGCTTGTTCCGAAATCTGAATCTATTCCTTCTGGTGATTTTTGGACTAGCATGCCACCTTTTTGTATTTCTTTTAAATCATTAGTTTTATAATTTGATTTTAAATAATCTAGAATATATTTTTCTGTTTTCTTTAAATACATAATATTTAGTTAATGAAATTTATCATTTTGTTTTTAAATTCTTTCTTTTTAGTAACTTTTCCTATAATAGATGCTTTTTTATGCCCACTTTCATTTAATTTAACAATTATTTCATCTGCAAATTTTGGCGGGATTGATATTAAAAGGCCTCCTGAAGTTTGAGCATCACAGATAATGGCTTTCATTTTCTCATCAATTGTTTCTAATTTGACTAATTTTTTATTAAGAAACCTAATGTTTCCTATAGTTCCTGATGCAAGATTTTTTGTATCAATTATTGAATCTAAGTTTTCAAATAAGGGTATATTATTCAATTTTAAATCACAATTTTTATTACTTTGAGATATCATGTTATAAAGATGCCCAAGAAGTCCGAATCCTGTTATATCTACACAAGCATTCACAGGATAATTTTTTATTATTTCGGAAGCTTTTTTATTCAACATAGTCATAGAATTTATTGATTCATTTTGTGCATTCTCGTCATTCTTGGATTTGTTTTTTATTGATTGAGTTATTATTCCGGTACCTATAGGTTTTGTAAGTATTAATAAATCTTCTTCTTGGGCAGTATTATTTTTTCTGATCGCATCACAGTTTATTGTTCCTATTACTGCTAATCCGTATTTAGGTTCTTCGTCATATATAGTGTGCCCTCCTACGATACTTAAACCTGCCTCATCGCATTTTTCTTTTGCTCCAATTAATATTTTTTTAATTACTTCCCCAGGGAAACTTTTAGGAAATGCTGCGATATTTAATCCTATTAAAGGATCTCCTCCCATTGCATAAATATCACTCATGGAATTAGAAGCTGAAATTTGCCCATATGTAAAAGGATCGTCTACATTTGGAGGAAAGAAATCTACAGTTAATACAAGGCAAGTACTTTCATTGATACGATATACTGCAGCATCATCTTTTGTAGATGCATCTACTAGTATATTTGGATTATTATTTCCCAAATTGAATAAGCTCAAGATTTCACCTAAATCTTCCAAAGAAAATTTAGAACCTCAGCCACCAGATTTTGTATATTTTGTTAATTTGAATTCTTTATAATTACTCATGTAAATTAAATATATAATTTAATTAATTTTAGGCTACAATAAGTTTCAATGGCAATAAACTGCTTGGTATGTTTTGTTTAATATTTTATTAATAATTTCATTGTATTTTGTAACAAATAAATTGTTGAGTTAAAAATTTTATGAAAAGATTATTAGATTTAATTTTTGTATTTATTGGAGTTATTTTATTTTCTCCAATATTAATCCCTATTGTATTAATCACAATGATTAGCATTCTTATAGAAGATGGATTCCCTGTTTTATATTCTCAAAGAAGATTAGGATTTAATCAAAATGAATTTGATTTATTTAAGTTTAGATCCATGATAAAAGATGCTGAAAAAGAGACTGGGCCTGTATGGGCAAGCAAAAGCGATGATGTTCGTTTGACAAAAACAGGAAAATTCATAAGAAAATATGCTATTGATGAAATTCCTCAATTAATTAACATTTTTAAAGGTGATATTAGTTTTGTCGGGCCTCGCCCTGAAAGACCAGAGTTATTTAATGAATTCGCTCAAATTTTTCCTCATTTTAAAAAAAGATTATTAGTACCACAAGGATTAACTGGAATAGCACAGTTACTTGGTCAATATGATACTTCTCCAAAGAATAAAATCAGATATGATTTGATTTATATCAAAAATCAATCTTTTTTCTTGGATCTTAAAATTATAATTTTATCTGTTTTTGTGAGTATTATTGGGAATTGGCAATCTGATTCAAGAACTTGGGTACGAAAATTTTTCTAGATTACAAATAATATAAATTAATAATGAATTCTATTTTAATACAGACAGATTTTGATAACACATTAACTATTGGTAATGTTAGTGAATTAATTCATGATGAATTTGGTCCTGAAAATTGGCCAGAAATATACGAAAAATATAAAAAAGGCCTGATAACAGTTGAAGAAAGTAATATTTATTCTTTTAGGTATTTGAATACAAAAAAAACAAATTTAGATAATTTTGTGAAAAAAAATGTCAAATTTAGAAAAGGATTTTTAGAATTTTATAATTATGTAAATGAAATTGGATTAGATTTTAAAATTGTTAGTAGTGGAGTGGATTTTTATATTTACTCTGCATTATCTTCAGTAGGAATTGACCCAAAATCAGTTGAAATTATTTCAGGGAAATCTACTTTCAATTCTGAAGGAATTAGTGTTCAATATTTTGATTTAGAAAATTTGATTATAAGTGAAAATTTCAAAGGAACTTATACTGAATTTCATAAACAAATTTATTCTAAAATTATTTATTTTGGGGATAGTTTTACAGATTTAAATTCAGCGAAAATATCAGATGTAATATTTGCTACTGACAAATTGAAACAATATTTTGATAAAGAAAGTATTGAACATTTTCCATTTGAAAATTATTTTGAAGTATTGGGAATATTCAATGAACAAAATTTAACTAAATTTTGAGTCCCAAATTTCAGAATCGGGGCTTAATGAATTTTTGTTGAAAGTACTCTCTTTTTCTAGTCTTTTATTATAGAAATTTGGTAAAAGATTTTTAGCCATATATCGAATTAACTTTCTTGGAATTTAATAATATGAAGTTATAATGTTTGTTTCTTGTTTTATGTTGTATTTAGTCATTATTCTATCCCAATCTTTCTTTACTTCGTCTTTGAATTTGACCGTTATACTATCAGAATGTTTTGGATGGTAAAACATATTTATTCTACAGAATTTTACAATACCACCGTTATAAATTGCTTGGATGACATATTCAACATCAGACTGTATCCCTGTAGGGTGTAATCCTATTAATGCGATTGAACTGTGCCTAATTATAAAACCAGCTCCACAAACACCAAGTTTGTTAATAGTATTAATGGTTTTGCCATAATTTGTGTTGGGAGGATAATAATACGGATATTCTTTTCCATCTTGATTTATCACACCCCCGGACACCAATAAATCAATATCTTTGTTGGTATCCATTATATTTATAGCTTCATTAAATTGTTTTTTTCTAACAATGTCATCATCAGTTATTGCCCGCAAATAACGGCCTTTTGAGATCATGATTCCTTTGTTAAATCCATGTCCTGGACTTATGTCGGGTTCTTTTATATATCCATCAATATCAGAGACATTTATTTCAGTTTCTCCCCCATTAATCACAATGATTTCATCATTTTGCTCTTTTATATTTTTTAACTTTAATAATGTTTCCTCGAATAATTTTTTTCTGTTTTTGGTTATATATATATAACTTACTCTTTTTGAAAAATGTTTATCAAATGTATGATTATTCATAGCTTTTATACCATTCTAGCGTTTTGTTTAATCCTTCTGATAATGAATACTTAGGTTTGAAATTTATTAATTTAACTGCTTTTAAATTACTTATTTTTCTAATTTTTATTGTTTGAGGTTTGGTTAAGTCATATTTTACTTCAGGGTAATATTTTTCGATTTCAAACAAATTATTTAGCACATCATTAATAGAATAGTTTTTGTTAGAAGACAAATTTAAATCTAGATATTTATTATTAGTATTAAATGAATCAATAACTCCATTTATAAAATCGTCTATATATATAAAATCTCGTTGATCTTTTCCATCTCCCCAAATTTCAAAAGGAGTTTCTTTATTTACCACTCTTCTTATGAGTGATGGTATGACATGTGATTCTTTTGGGTCGAAATTATCATATGGTCCGTAAATATTTGATGGCCTTATTATGATGGATTTAAATCCATCATTGATGTTTTCTGAATATGTTTTTGCAAGTAATTCAGAATATCTTTTCATCCATCCAACCGGAAAATATATATTGGGAGGATTATCTAACATTGATTGGTTTTCTATCATTGAATCGTTTTCTCTGTCAGGATATACAACTGAACTACTAATAAATAGTATTTTTTCTATATTATATTTATAGGAATAGTCATAAATATAAGAATTCATAACAATATTTTGTGTCACTAAATCCATTGGTGAATTAACTATTACTGATGCTCCGCGAGTATAAGCAGCTGCAATAAAAACATAATCAATATTATGCATTAATTTTTTATATATTCCTGGGTCTGTTAAATCAGCTTTCACCCATTCAATATTTGGATCTGTTATTCTTGGTTTATTATTTAAATATGTCGCTTTTAGGTTTGACGAATAATTAGTTAGTGCATTAATTAAGTTTGAACCTATGAATCCACTACCTCCAAGGACTAATGTATTCTTATTTTTTAATATTTGCTGCATTATTGTTGTCTCGCTCTGATAATATAGGTTTGTTTGTGGGCCATTTTATGTTTAAATTTGGATCGTTCCAATTAATTGTAAATTGCGATTTCCTGTCATATAAAGTTGATTGTTTGTAATGGAAAATGGCTTTATCGGAAGTAACCAAATGACCGTTTCCAAATTTAGGTGGAATTAGTATTTGAAAAGGGTTATTTGCATCCATATTAAATGAAATCCATTTTTTATATTCTTTTGAATTTGCATCCCAATTTATAACAACTAAATAGAATGTGCCATATAAGCATGAAACTAATTTCCAGGTTTTATTATCTCCATGAATTCCTCTCAGGACATTTTTTTTCGATGTTGAAATATCGTCTTGAATGAATTTTATCTTTACACTATTCTCTGTATATATTGGTTCGTTATAAGTTTCTATATAAGTTCCTCTGAAGTCATCAAATATAGTTGGCGGAATAATTTTGACCACATTTGTTAATTTTGTTTTTTCTATAATTAATTTAGTCATTTGTAAAGTAATTTTGTTTTTTAAGATGATCCATTTTGTTGTCTTTATACCAATCAATAGTTTCTTGTAAACCTGTTTTTAAATCCGTTTGCGGATAGAAATTTAATTCTTTATTTGCTTTAGATATATCCATTATTCTTTTTGGAGCCCCGGAAGGTTTGTTTCTATCGTATTCGTAGTTAAAATCAAGAATTTGATTTAAAGTTTCCACAAGTTCTTTGACTGAAATTCCTTTTCCACTACCTAAATTATAATAATTTGCATTTTCTTCATTTATCAATGCAAGAATAATTCCATATGCGACATCTTTACTGTATATAAAATCTCTTATTGCAGATCCGTCTCCCCAAATCTTTACAGGATTATCACCGTTTAATATCTTGTTAATTAATGATGGAATAACCATTGCGTTATTTGGATCGAAATTATCTCCGGGGCCATATACATTGGCTGGCCTAACTATAGAAAATGAATTGATCCCATATTGCTTATGGTAAGCTTTGATTTGTAACTCAGCCATTCTTTTAGCCCATCCAGGATATGAATCCATTGGTGGTTTTATTTCGAATTCTTCTTTTTCTTTCAGGATTTCATTTACACTATATGCACCAATTGAACTTGTGAAAACAGCTTTTTTGATATTGTTCAATCTGCATGCTTCAAGAAAATTGGTATTCATCATTAACATTGGTATAAAGAAACTTGCAGGTTTGTTGTTTGTTACATCTACTGATCCTTTTATACCTGCAGTGTGAATTGCAAAATCAAATCCTTTTGTAATTTTTTTACAGAAATCAAAGTCAGTCAAATCACCATATATATAATTACAATCTGCGTTTAATTTTAAGTCATCTAATGAAACTGAAGTTACGTTGCAATTTGTTTTGGTAAGAAAATTAACAACTTGCCTTCCAATTAATCCTGTACCTCCGGTTACAATGACTTTTTTATTAGATAATAATTCATTTAAATTTGTATTTTGTGAATTTATCATATTTTATTATTATGAATTAAATATTTTAGTATTAATCCTTGTCCTGATAATTGTACAAATTCGTCTCTCATAATTAAATCAAATAATTTATTTTGTGTTAGTTTTATAATTTTTGTATTTTTTTCTTTAGGAGGTGAATTTTTAATTACCTCTTTTGCCACGAAAAGATGTTGTATGGAATTTGTTCTATTTATCATTAATCTGCCTATACCTAAATATTGAAAATCATTTGATACGTATCCAGTTTCTTCAAACAATTCTCTTTTAGCAGCATCTATTGGTTTTTCATTTTCATCGATAAAACCTGCAGGTAATTCAATACTAAAATCATCTAAACTTTCACGATATTGTTTAATGATTATAAATTCATTATCAATGGTAACAGGAAGTATTACTGAGCTGTCTGGCATATTTATTGTAAAATAATTTTTTTTACTTTTAATAAAATGATTGTCTATGATTTGAAACCATTTATTTTTATATACTGTCTTTTTTAATATTTTCATATTTAATAATTAAATTAATTTCATAATATAATACTTCCTTGATTTTCAAATTTGAAAAACATTTCAACACAATTGGGTAGTTTTTGCCTCAGTATTTCTTTTTTTTCTTCGGGAATTACAAACATGATAAATCCTGCTCCCCCGGCTCCTAATATTTTCCCTCCATATGCACCGTTTTTTATACCAATATCATATATTTCATCAATTTTTGAGTTAGTGATATTGTTACCTAATGATTTTTTAATTTTCCAAGATTCATGAAGTAATTTACCAAATCCAGGCAAATCTTTCTTAGTTATTAGATTTATTCCGATATCAACATAACTTTCTAATTCTTTTAACAATTCATATTTAGAATCAATATCTACCAACATATCCGATACTACTTCTGATGCGTTTCTGCCTATTCTGGTACCTGAATAATAAATTGACATATTTGATGATAGAAAGTTTTCGGTTTCTTTGTCGATATTTATTTTCTTTACAACAATATTGCCATCTGTATTAAATATTATTTTATTAAAACCTCCATAAGAAGCGGCTATTTGATCTTGAGATCCTACAGATTCATTAAGGATATTTTGTTCTAATTCAATAGCTTTAAGTGCTAATTGGTGTTTATCTAAATGATTATTATTTAAATTAGATAGAGCATTGATCAGTCCTACACTAAAGGAAGAGCTTGTTCCTATTCCTGTTCTTGCAGGCAAATCTCCGCTGTGATAAATTTCTATCCCTTTATTATTGTCAAAATTCAGGAATTTCAATCCTTCTCTGACAACTGGATGTAAAATATCATTGAATGATTGTACATTTTCAATATAAGACCATACAATTTTATGTCTTGTTTCTAGTAATTCTATAGAGAATTTGGTACTTATATAACAATATTTATCTATTGTAGATGAGAATACGGCCCCTCCATGTTTTAAGTACCATTCCGGATAATCTGTGCCACCACCGAAAAGGGATATTCTGTAAGGTGTTTTAGATGTTATCATTTGTTAATTTATTAATCCGATTTCTTTGATAATTTAGTAAGTCGAGCAAAGTAGTTTCCCAATTTATTTTTGGTTGCCACTTTGTCAGATTGAAAAATTTGTTTGTATCTGGGATTTGCAAAGTAACATCTGATGGCCTAAGTAACTCTTTATCCACTTTGTATTTAATTTCTTTATCAGAGTATTCAATAAGTTTGTTTAGTATTTCTTCAATAGTAAGTGTTTTACTTCCTCCTATATTATAAACTTCTCCAGGTATTGATTTTTCCATCATAATCCAGTACGCCTCCACAGCATCCCTAACATCCATAATTGTTCTTATACTTTCCAAGTTTCCAACTTTTATGGGATTTGACATAATTCCACTTTCAATCATGGCTATTTGTTTAGCAAACCAACTTTCTGCAAATACATCTCCTCTTCTAGGTCCAGTGTGTGTGAACATTCTGGTTCTTACTATATGCATATTGTATGAAAGAAAATATTGGTAGCCCAGCATATCTTCTGCAACTTTAGAAACTGCATATGGACTTGCAGGTCTAAAAGGGTTAGTTTCCTTTATTGGAATTTCTTCTTTTTCAACTTGACCGTAAACTTCAGAAGAACTACAAATATGAATTTTTGGATTTATTTTACTTATACGTACAGATTCCAATAAATTTGACGTCCCAATTGCATTTATATTTAAAGTTTCTGCAGGAGATTTGAAACTGAACTGTACATAAGATTGTGCAGCAAGATGAAATATATAATCTGGTTTAATTTTATTCATTATATGAATTAGGGAACTTAAATCATTCAAGTCAGCAAGTTCAATATTTATTTTATGTTTTATTTTTTCAATGTTGTCCATAGGGCTTCTCCATCTTGCTATTCCATGTAATTCAACATTTTGTTGGTTATTTAAAATGTAATCAGCAAGATGGCTGCCAACATTGCCTGTAATCCCTGTAATTAAAACTTTCATTTCTTTACTGTACTATGTTAATAAGTTAAGTGGATAGGTTTATTTTTCATTATAATAATCTCCGTGTTCAATAATTAATGAAGATTTAGAATCTTTCCTTTGATATGCATGCTGAAAAGCAGGTAAAATTTCCTGAGGTTCATTTAGCATGATCACATCTATTTCTGTGCATATTTTCTTGAAAATTTCTGTATAGTCTTGAGTATGTTGCACTCCTCCATTTAGGGGATGTTTTGATCCGATTGAAGTTCTTATAATTACTCTGGGTTTCATTTTGTTGTTAGACATATATCTTATTTTATCTAAATGATTAATTAATTGGTTACATGCTAATATTAAAAAATCAAATCTAGGA
>CAZMBU010000018.1:0-9194 GCA_964564565.1 uncultured Dehalococcoidia bacterium
AGTTTCAGAACAAGTACAATTGCTTTGATTTAAACATCTTGGCTGAAACACACATCCTGGCGGTGGATTTAAAGGGCTTGGGACATCGCCTTCTAAAATTATTTCATCTCTTTCTATATCAGGGTGAGAAGGCAAAGCTGCAGACATTAGAGCTTTAGTGTAGTTATGTAAAGGATCATCAAATAAATCAGTAGCTTTTGCTTCTTCCATTAAATTTCCTAAATACATTACTCCCATTTTATCGCACATGTATCTCACAGTTGCAAGATGGTGAGCTATTAGTAAATAACTTAAGTTATATTCTTTTTGCAGATCAACTAACAGGTTCATTATTTGAGCTCTTATAGACACATCTAATGCTGAAACAGGCTCATCTAATACAATTAATTTTGGATTTAAAGCTAATGCCCTGGCAACACCTAGTCTTTGTCTTTGTCCGCCGCTAAATTCGTGAGGATAAAGATTTGCCTGGTAAGCTTGTAAGCCGACTTCGACCAACAATTCATCTACCCGACTTCTTACTTGTTTATTTGTCATATCAGTATTAATTTCTAGGGGCTCTCCAATAATATCTCTTACTCGCATTCTTGGGTTCAAAGATGCCCATGGATCTTGAAATACAGCCTGGACTGATGATTTATAGTTCTTTTTGTATTCAGGGTCAGATTGTGAAGTTTTAAATACATCTTGGTCATTGAAAATAATAGATCCTTCAGTAGGTTCTTCTAGCATAAGTATCATTTTGGCTGTTGTAGTTTTTCCACATCCGGATTCACCGACTAATCCGTATGTTTGGCCTTCTTCAATTTTAAATGAAATATCATTTACAGCTGTTAAATCTTTTGCTCCTGATCCTAAAAAACCGCCGCCAACCTGGAATATTTTTTTTATATTTTTTAATTCTATTAAAGTTTTTGCCATTTTATTTTTTACTTGATTTTTTACTTGATTTACATGTACCAAGGCAACATTTACAACCGTCAACTAAATGGCCTGGGTTTATTTCCACCATTTCATATTTTTCATTTACACAAACATCACAGCAAGGTGTTTCTTTTCTTGGTGAAAATCTACAGCCATCCGGAACATCCCATAAAGCGGGTGGTTGCCCAGGGATTGAATATAATCTGTCAATATCTTCATCCATACTTGGGACAGATTTAATGAGGCCTTGTGTATAGGGATGTTTGGGATTATTGAAGATTTCTCTTACGTCTCCGAGTTCAACAATTCTTCCAGCGTACATGACAGCGACTCTATCACACATTTTAGCTACTATTCCGAAATCATGAGTTATAAATAATATAGCCATACCAAATTCATTTTGTAAGTCTTTAAGTAATCTTAGATATTGGGCTTGAATTGTTGCATCTAACGATGTTGTTGGTTCATCAGCTATTAAAACTGTAGGGCTACATGAAACTCCAATAGCTCCAACAACTCTTTGTCTCATTCCCCCGCTTAATTGATGCGGGTAGTCTTTCATTCTGTCTTCAGCAGCAGGAATATTAACTTTTTCTAACATATCTATAATGGAGTTGTATAATTTGGATCCTTTGAGTTTTTTATGAATACTTAAAGTTTCTCCAACTTGATCTGAGATTTTGAATACTGGGTTTAATGCTGTCATTGGATCTTGTAATACCATTGCAATCCTTGAACCTCTGACAGATTGCATTTCTCGATCTGATTTATCCAATAGATTTTCACCTTCTAAATTTATCTCACCACCGACTATAAACCCTGGAGGTGATGGTATTAGTTGCATTATTGATAAGGAAGTCACTGACTTCCCAGAACCTGATTCTCCAACTACAGCTAAAGTTTCACCTTTTTTTAAATCAAAACTAACTCCATCTACGGCTTTAACTAAACCCCATTTAGTATAAAAATGAGTTTGTAAGTCTTTTATAGATAAAACGGTTTCTGTGTTTGGTTTTTTCTTCGAGGTTTGTTTTTTTGATTGTTTATTTGCCATATGATTAGAATAAGAATTACTGTTCAGGAAAATATAATAAATTGAATATAAAAAATCAACAGATAATCAAAGTATATTTAGTATTTAAATATTCAGTTAATTGATCTACTCCATCCCCTGTCTATATTCGCTAGAATTTATAATGGATTTATGGGTAGCTTTTCCTATTTTCCTCGCTTAGCGACCCATCTGGGCTGATCGCAGATCTGTCCTAGAAATTCCATGATTGTGTGAGCCCCCATGTATGAGGTGATACCTGTTCCCACATCTAATTGTGGGTTGACCTCAACCAAGTCGAATCCGATAATTTCGGCGTGTTTTGCTAACGTCGCCAATGAGTCACGAAGATCAGTGTATGACATGCCGTTGGGTTCTGCAGATACACATCCTGGAACTAATGGTAGGTCAAGTACATCGATGTCGATACTCACGTAGATTTGGGCATCCTTTGGAACTAGTTCGGTCATGCCATTGGGTCCTTTTTCTCCGAACTCTTTCATTCCAATAACACGATTACCGTCATTGATAGAATCATCAATCCAAGCCTTGTTGTTCCGTATACTGCGGATTCCAACCTGCGTAAGGCTCTCAACATGATCCATGTGGTGAATGTGACGAAAAGCGTGAGAGTTAGTGTATTGATACCCATGAACGAAAGGCGAATAGTCTATATGTGCATCGAAGTGGACAACGTGAAGAGGCTTATTGTATGCCCGGACTACTGGGAAAGTAATTGCGTGATCGCCTCCTAGTACTACTGGCATAGCACCTGCGTCTAACACCATCCGAGTCAAATTAGTGATATTCTCGAAAGTACCTTCAACATCTGCGGGGACAACATCAGCGTCACCCACATCTACAATTCGATCGTTATTAAGCTCATATTTTAGGAAAACTTTATCGGTGTCGTGGTCGAAGTATCCATCATTGCCAAATCGTAGAGAATGTTCTCTTATAGAGCGTGACCCTAATCGAGAGCCGGGCATGAATGGAGAACCTTCATCTGTAGGTGCACCCATCACAGCGATATCGGCGTCTAACTGGTTCAAATCATGACAGACCGGTGCTCTTAGAAAGGAGACTAGTCCCGCAAATCCATGGCTTGGTTTGCCTCGATTGGTTGGATGTTTAGATTTGTCTTGTGTCATTTATTGATTTCTTTCCGATGATTAGAATAAGAATTACTGATCAGAAAAATATAATAAATTGAATATAAAAAATCAACAGATAATCAAAGTATATTTAAATATTCAGCTAATTGATCTGCTCCATCCTCCGTCTATATTGATACAAGTGCCTGTTATAAATCCAGAATTTTGTGAAGCAAGAAAAGCTACAAGATCACCCACAGGTTCTGGCCATCCAAATTTTCCTATAGGTAAATTTTCTTTAATAAATTGATCTACTATTTCTTTTTTGTTTTCATTTTGAAATTTTTCCCATCCACCTCCGGGATGAGCTACAGGTCCTGGAGCTACAGCATTAATTAAAATACCATATTTTGCTAAATCTATTGCAGCATGTTTTGTAATGCTGTTTAATGCGGCTTTTGCGGTCATATAAGATAAGTTCCCCCCTAATTCACGTCCATATACTGATGAAATATTTATTATTCTGCCCCAATGATTGGATTTCATTTCGGGAATTACTAGTTGCATTAATCTTAGTGTTGGATCTATATTTAATTCAAAAGCATTATTTAAATCTTTGATTTCAGTACCCTCTACCCCTTCTCTTTTTACTGAACCTCCTACATTGTTTACCAATATTTCTATTGTGCCTAATTTATTATTAATTTCATTAGTTACATTGTTTAGAGATGATATATTTGTTATATCTGCTTTAATTGCAATGGATTGAGGACTTAGTTCTTTTATTTCCTTTAGGGTATTATCAAGAGTATTTTGATTTCTGCCGCATATCACTACTTTTACTCCTTCTTTGGCTAATGAAAGTGCACATGATTTTCCAATTCCTCTGCTACTGCCTGTTACTAAAGCTATTTTATTTTTAATTCCTAATTCCATTTTTCCTCCACAAAATTTAATTTATTAATTTTCTAAATTCATTTTCATTGATAATTTTAATTTTAAGATCTGATGCTTTTTTTAGTTTTGAGCCAGGATCTGAGCCTGTAATTAAATAATCGATATTTTTACTGATATTATCACTTACTTTTCCTTCTAGAGATAATATTAAATCTTTAATTTCTATTCTTGTAAATTTTTCTAATTTACCAGTTATAACAAAATTTAATCCTGATATTTTCGAATCAATATTTGAGGATTTTATTTTTTTATAATTTAATCCTATATTTATTAATTTATCAATGAGAGTTCTGTTATCTGTGTTATTAAAATATTCCATAATACTTGTAGCTATTTGTGGTCCTATTTGAGGAATTTCTAACAGATGATCATAATCTAAGTTGTACAGATTTTTTATTGATTTAAATTTATTTAAAATCAAATCTGATATTTCATTTCCAATATGATTTATGCCTAATGCTACTAATAATTTTGTTGATGATTTGTTTTTACTATTTTCTATTGAAAGAATTAAATTTTCAGCACTTTTTTTTCCAAATCCATCTAATTGAAGTAAATCTTCTTGTTTTAAGTAGTAGATATCAGCAAAATCTTTAATTATGTTATTAGATACTAATTTTTCTATTATTGAAGGTCCTAGCCCTTCAATATCCATGGCATTTTTACTTACAAAATATTCTATGGCTCTTTTAATTTTGGTGATACATTTATTATTAATGCAATAATACATAGCATCAGATTTGTTTTTTATAATATTAGAATTACAGCTTGGACATATTGTTGGGAAAATAAATTTTTTTTCTAATCCATTTCTTTTATTTTTAATTACTGATAAAACTTTAGGTATGACATCCCCGGCTCTTTCTATATAAACCCAATCGCCTATTTTCAGATCCAATTTTTCAATGTAACTTGGATTGTGTAAAGTGGCGTTGGTAATTGTAACCCCATCTAATTCTATTGGTATAAGATTTGCTATTGGATTAATAGTACCTGTTCTGCCAATATTAATATTAATATTTTCTACTTGAGTTATTGCCTTATTACCTGGGTATTTAAAAGCAATTGCCCATTTTGGAGATCTGGTTAATTCGCCAATAATATTCTGAGATTCTATACTGTTAACTTTTACAACAAGCCCATCACATAAATAGTCTAATTCAGGTATTTTATTTTCAAAACTTTTATATATATTTATAGTGTCTTCTAGTGAATTAGATAAAAGAGCATTATCATTTATTTTAAAACCTAGTTCGGATAAAAATTTGAGTCTGCCATATTGTGTTTCTGGTAATAATATTGAAGAATCATAATAGCCGATACTATATATAAAAGTATCAAGATTGCGAGATTTTGTGATCATTGAATTAAGTTGCCTTAATGATCCGGAAGCGCAATTTCTTGGGTTTGAATATTTTGGAAGGTTGTTTTTTTCTCTTTCTTCATTGAGAATTGAGAATTGAGATTTAGATATAAAAACCTCACCTCTGATTTCTATATTACCTGGAATGTTTTTATTTAAGTTTAGAGGAATAGATCTGATTGTACGTGCATTGGATGTGACATCTTCACCTTCGTTTCCATCTCCTCTGGTGGCAGCTGTTTTTAGTTTGCCATTTTCATATATTAAAGAAATTGCAAGTCCATCTATTTTTAATTCAGATATCATTTCAAAGTTTTGATTTTCTAGTATTTTAGAATTTCTATTATGCCAGGTGTAAAATTCTTCTTCGTTAAAGCAGTCTGAAAGACTCATCATGGGCTGTAAGTGTTCTATTATTTTAAATTCAGTGGATGGCTCAGCTCCTATTCTATGAGTAGGCGAATCTATATCTTTATATTGAGGGTATAGATTTTCTAATTTGACCAATTCTCGAAAATAAGAATTATATTCGCTATCAGTTAATTCGGGATTTTGTTTAATGTAATATAAGTAGTTATTTTTATTTAATAACTTTTTTAAGTATTCTATTCTTTTTACAATGTCCATAATATTAAAAAAATTTATAGTAATTTAGTACTTATTTTATTATTCTATATTTCCTGTATATTTTAGATATCTATTAATGTTTAATAATAATAGATATTTAGCTTATTTTTATATAAATTATATAGTTCTAATCAAGATGAGTTTAACAACAGATATAAAAAATAAAATTTCAGTTTTAGACTTAGTTTCTGAGCATGCAGATTTAAAAAGACAAGGTAGGCTTTATAAAGCTCTATGTCCATTTCATAATGAAAATACTCCTTCTTTTATTGTTGATCCTGAAAAAAATATATGGAGATGTTTTGGTGCTTGTTCAGTTGGTGGGGATATATTTTCTTTTTTAATGAAAAAAGAAAATATATCTTTTGTAGATTCATTAAAATATTTTAGTAAAAAATTAGGTATATCCGATTTATCGTTTAATTCAAGCAGAAGTAAAACTCTAGAAGAAATTAGGAAAATTAATAATTTATCTGTTGATTTTTTTAAGAATTGTTTATTTTCTGATAAGGGGTCTATAGCTAGAGATTATTTGAAGGGCCGAGGTATAACAAAAGAATCAGCATTAAAATTTAATTTAGGTTATAACCCTAAAGGTAAAGAATTATATAATTATTTAATTAGTAATGAAGTTGAATCTAAAAATATAATTGATTTTGGACTTGCTTCTGAAAATAGCAAAGGTGACATAACAGATTTTTTTTCTGAAAGATTAATTTTTCCTATTATTGAATTGAAGGACAATGTATTAGGATTTGGTGGAAGAATTTTATCAGATAAAAATCCTAAATATATTAATACTAAAAAAAATCTGTTATTTGATAAGGGTTCTGTTTTATATGGATTAGATCAGGCTTCAGAAAATATTCGTGATGAAGATGAATGTGTTTTAGTTGAAGGTTACACAGATGTTATTACTGCCCATCAGTTTGGATTTAAGAACGTTATTGCTTCAATGGGAACTGCAATTACTATATATCAGGCAAATAAAATTTCTGATATTTCTAATAGCGTAGTTATAGCTTTGGATTCAGATCAGGCAGGTACCGAAGCAACTTTAAATGCTTTGGATAAAAGTTGGGGGGTTTTTAAATCAAATAATAAAGAATTGCCCGCCGGGATAACTAACAAAGCAATAAAGAAAAATTTTATGCTCCGTATAGTTAATTTACCTGAAAATTCTGATCCTGATGATTATATTAGAAACTCCTCAGAAAAATGGGAAGAAAGTATATTAAATGCAAGTCCAATAGTAGAATATTTAATAGAATCACTCTCGAAAAAATTTGATTCATCGACAGCTGAAGGGAAAGAACTTATTGAAGAAATTATAAGGCCATTTATATCTAAAGAAAAGAATCCCTATATTCAGGATCAATATGTATCAATTTTGAGTAAAGAATTAAATGTTTCTGAAGAACGAATTAAAGCCGGATTTGATTCAAAAACAAAAAGATTTAATGATAATTCTAATAGATTGTCTCAATTCAAAGAAAATTCTTTTAATACTTTAAAACCTATACCAGATGATAAAAATAGATTGAAAATTTTATCGGAATATTTAACTGGGATTGTTTTATCCAATAAGAATGTAAATAAAGACCTATTAAATGAATGGGATATTGAAATGATTGATGATACAATTTGTAAGCAGATTTTATATAAGTGGCTTCAAGCAGATAATTCGGTTGAAAATGTAATTGAAGAGAATTTATATAATGAAATAAATAATTTTAAATCTGATAAATTAATATTTTTTGATAATGAAAAGTTAAATAAAGTTATATCACAATGCAAGAATGATATCGAAAGGGAATATTTGATATCAAAAAATGTGACATTAATGCTGGATTATCAAAAAAATATTGGCGAAATAAATAAAATAGAAAATCGTATTAAGATTTTAGATAAAAGTAACATTAAAAAAATATATTAATATTATTCAAATTAGGTTTTTGTATGTCAAATAAAATGTGGAATAGTGAACAGGATTCTGTTTTAGTGGATTTTATCCAATCAGCTAAAAAAAATATGATGCAAAGAGAAGAATTTAGTGATGATCCAGAAGATTTAGCTAAAGATTTTATGAGTTTGAAAATTTCTAGAGAATCTATAAACGATAATTCTGAAAATATTAATGATGAAATGGGTGATGCTTACAGATTGAATAATGAAGGAGAATTAGTCTTACTTGATGATGTGGTCAATGATACTCCAGAGATAATTGATGACCCTGTCAGATTGTATTTACGTGAAATTGGAAGAGTTAGTTTGTTAAGTGCAAAAGATGAAAGAGAATTAGCACGTTCTATGGAAGAGGGAGAATTTATAGAACAGACTGCTAAAAACCCCACATTGAATAATGATGCAGCTTTAACAGATACTTTTATAGCAAATATAGCTTTAGAAAAAATAATAGATAATTTTAAGATTTTTGAATTAACTTTGAAAAACATAGGATATAAAGTTCCCAGGTCAGGCTTGCATGTTAATCAAATTTTGAATTATTCAGAATTATTAGATAAAAGGCAATTAAAAAAATATAATAAATACGTTTTTGATATATTAGATGAAGAATTGATTAATTATTTGGCGGATTCAATGAATCTTGAGCCAACAGAAGTGGCTGAAAGATTAAGAACAACTTCAACTGCTATGAGATTGCTTCCCTCATTTTTTCATGAAACTTTAAATAAATATAAATCTAATAAAGAAATAAAGAAAGCATTAAAAAACGGAGAGATATTTAAAAAATTTAATAAATATAATTCAGAATTAGCTGATTTTTATTCTCAAAAGAGAATTATTTCGAATAACAGTAAAAAACTTTTATCAGAAGCTAATTTAAGATTGGTTGTCAGTGTTGCTAAAAAATATATTGGAAGAGGGATGTCATTATTAGATCTTATTCAAGAAGGAAATATAGGTTTAATTAGAGCTGTTGAGAAATTTGATTATAGGAAAGGATATAAATTTAGTACTTATGCTACATGGTGGATAAGGCAAGCAATAACAAGAGCGATTGCAGATCAAGCCCGAACGATAAGAATACCTGTTCATATGGTTGAAACAATTAATAAATTATTAAGAACAAGCAGAAAATTAGTACAAGAATTTGGGAGAGATCCTTCAAGCGAAGAAATCGCACAAGAAATGGAAGTAACTCCTGAGAAAGTAC
>CAZMBU010000019.1:0-9036 GCA_964564565.1 uncultured Dehalococcoidia bacterium
AAACTTATCATTGTAATTAATATGATCATTAAAATAAAACTAAAGTTAAATAATTTCATCAAAATCTCCTAAGGTTTTTATATTTATATTGTTTAAATTTTGTATCCATGATTTTAAATTCACTTTTTATCCATTTTATTTAGAACAACTTAATCCATCTAAAATTCTTTTAAAACGAATTTGAACTACAGCTCCATCTTCTCCAGTTGCAGTTAAAGAAAATACTTTATCAGTACCGCATCGCCATGCGCCAATTATTCCTCCAGCTTGTGTATCATCAGATTCTGATTTGGCTACAAAAGCAATATAATTATATTTAACTGTCCCAAATTCACTTTCGCCTTCATTTATGGGGGAAAATGTCATTCCTGATTGAGAGTTAGATAAAGATGAATAACTATCAGATAAAAAATCTTTAATATCTGTTTCAGAATCTTTTAACCAAAGTAAAATTGAATTAGCCCCATCATATTCAAAAAATATAATCCCTTCATTTATGGCAGCATTTTGTTCAGTTAACCCGGCTTCCTCAATTTCTATTTTGCCATCTAAGGTTAAATTAAAACCATAAGAATCTAATGTTGTGGTTGGGATAGCTGGTGCAGGAGTAGGTTTTGGAGTTGGTGCAGGAGTAGGTTTTGGAGTTGGTGCAGGAGTAGGTTTTGGAGTTGGTGCAGGAGTAGGTTTTGGAGTTGGTTCAGCTTTTGGTGCAGGTGTTGGTGTTGGTGATTCAGAAATAGTTTCTGATCCACCACCTCCACAAGCAAGAACAATTAGTAAGCTAATAGAACTTATTATAACGGAGAATATTAAATTGTTTGTTATTTTCATGTAAATGTAGTTAGGGATATAATTTTCTCATTTTACTATAAATTACAACAAATTGGATACTAACTAAAGTTCTTTATCAAAATCTTATATTTTTACATGGTCTATGGTGATTAAGTAAATTTCAAATTACCTAAACGTTTTGCTGAATTTTGTGCATTGATTGCAAGTTTCATAACTTCTAAACAATGGTCCTGTTTCATTGAAGTTTCAGTACGGTTCAAAACGTCATTCATTAAGTTTTTAAAATAAGTAAGTGGCTGTTTTGATGCATCTATATATTCACATCTTTGTTTATTCACTAAAAAAAGATGATCAGTTCCTTCTCTTCCAGCAATGTCAACATATTTTCTAAGTTCAATATATCCTTCTGTACCTAAAATTGTTAATCTTCCATCTCCCCAATTTGGTAATGCATCAGGTGTATACCAATCTACCCGAATATAACCTTGCCCCTGGTCTCCATGAATTAAAATTTCACCAAAGTCTTGCATTTTTGTCTTATTCGGATTTGAAAAATTACCAATACTTGAACTAATTATTTCAGCTGAGTTGGATTCAGTAAAAAATAAAAATTGATCAATCTGATGAGAGGCAATATCACATAATATTCCTCCATTTAACTCATCGTCAAAAAACCATTCTGGTCTAGTATCGATATTTAATCGGTGTGGACCAAAACCTATTGTCTGAACCACTTTCCCAATTTCACCATTGTTAATTAAATTTGATGCCATTTGGACACTTGGGACTTCAAATCTTTCAGAAAAATCAATTGAAAATATTTGTTTTGTTTTATCTATTGTAGTTTTTATTTCTTGTAATTGTTCCAAATTTGTACAACCTGGTTTGTCTAGCATAACATCCTTGCCTGCATTCATGCATTCAATAGCCAAATTGGCTCGTTTTGAAGGTATGTCAGCTATTAAAATTAAATCAATATCAGTATTATTTAATAGAACATATTTATCTTTTACTCTTGTAATATCGGGAAATTTTTTTTCTAAATCATTAGAAATTCTGTTATCATTTTCTGTCCACCATCCTACAAATTCACAACCTACATCTAACATTCCTGTAATTTGTCCGAAAATATGTCTGTGCTCAACACCCATAGCTGCGATTTTTAATTTTTTCATATTAATCTTTACTGTTTGTTAGATTTTTAGTAATCATTTCATTAAGTTTTTTTTCATATTTTTCGCTATTTATAGGAATTTTTACTTCAATGTTATTTAGTCCAGAAAAAATCATCGCGTTCATAAGTTCCACTGAATGGATTCCCTCTTTTCCGTTTACGAATAATTTTTCTATTCCCAAGATTTGATTTGAAAAATTTTGAATAATATTTTTACGTTCTAAATTAAAATTAATATTTTCAAATTCTAATTCTTCAATTTTGATATTAGGTTTTCCCATAGGAGTTTTTGATTTTTTCAAATATTCTGTAGAAGATATTTCATTTTTATTCCATATCATCTTGTTATTTTCAATAATCATTAATCCATTATCTGATGCTATTTCTAACCTATTTACACCGGGAGCTTCTCCTGTAGTGGTGATAAACAAACCATTAGAACCATTAGAGTATTTAAATAAGGCAGTCACATCATCTTCTACTTCTATATTATGAAAACGGCCGAGATTGATATGAGCATGAACACTATTTGGCATACCAAAGAGCCACTGCCATAAATCTAATTGATGAATACTTTGATTAATTAGTACTCCTCCTCCTTCTCCTTTCCAGCTAGCTCTCCAATTGGAAGTACCATAGTAATAATTACTTCTAAACCAATCAGTTATTGTCCATTGTATTCTATGAATTTTTCCTAAGTCATTGTCAGTAATCATTTGTTTTAGTGTTTTATATATTGGATTTGTACGCTGATTTAACATGACACCAAAAGAAACATTACAAGAATTTGCAATATTAATTAATTCTAAGCATTTTTTTGTTGTAACGGATAAAGGTTTTTCAACTAAAGTATGTTTCCCACTATTTAATGATTGAATCCCAAGGGGAACATGAGTTGTATGTGGAGTTGCTATAAGTACAGCATCAATATTTTTATCATTGAAAATATCATTGCTGCTTGTAGAAAATTTAATACCAGGGAATTTATTTTTACATTTAATATCAATATCACACACTGCTTGAAGCTCTGCATTCTCTACCAAATTAGAAATAAGAGTTTGTGCATGGGCTGCTCCCATTGCTCCTATACCGATAATTCCCCATTTAATTTTATCTTTTGGCATATATGTGTCCATATTTAGATTAAAGAGTTACATAATAACAATAGAATATCTTATATTCATATGAGAAAAATAGAGGAATTTGAATTTAAAAAGAGAGTGGTGGGCGATGAGGGACTCGAACCCCCGACTTCCTGTGTGTAAAACAGACGCTCTAACCAACTGAGCTAATCGCCCTAAAATTTTTTACTCGCGCCCGGTGGGATTTGAACCCACAACCTCAGCCTCCGCAGGGCTGCGCTCTATCCAATTGAGCTACGAGCACATAACTAGGTATTATATTATAGAAAATCATTATGATTAATGAAAGAGTGATTTATGATTTAAAAACCAGATCTATTAAATCATACAAAGCTTTTCCACCAGTAAGTTTATGATTGGATTTTATCAATTTTGATTTTCTAGGTTTCTTTGAATTATTTTTGTTTTGTTTTTGATTTTTTTTATTATTCATAAAAAAATATTAATGTTTTATGGTGGCAACGGGAGGATTTGAACCTCCGGCCTAACGCTTATGAAGCGCTCGCTCTAACCCCTGAGCTACGTTGCCTTAAAATATAAATCAATCAAAAGAGTATAATAAAATATAATTGAATATAAAACTATAGAATGCTAGAAAATTAGCACATTATAATGTTACAAATCCTTGTAACATAAATTTATATAACTTTACATAAGGAGGTATAAGATATTTAATTTAAAATTAAAAACAAATTGGTTTAATAGGAAAAGGGAAAAAGTTGCTATTTTTATTGATGGCAGTAACCTTTATCATAGCCTTGAAGAGAATTGTAAAAGATCTGATTTAAATTTTGAAAAATTCTCAGATAAATTGACCCATGACAGGCAATTATATAGAACATATTATTATAATGCAGAAAGAGATGCTGATATAAATCCGAAAGCATATGCTGCTCATCGTACATTTTTAAGTACATTAAATAATAAACCTAAATATGTTGTAAGATTAGGTAATTCAAAACAACGTGGAGATACTACAGTCGAGAAAGGTGTAGATATTATGCTTGCTACTGATATGCTGAAATATGCTTGGGATGATTTATATGATATTGGAATTGTTGTAAGTGGAGATGGTGATTATACATATGCTATTAAAGCTGTGAAAGAATTAGGAAAGTATGTTGAAGTTGTCGCATTTTCTTCAAATCTTTCTAAGCAATTAGCAGATGAATCGGATTATTTAATTCAATTATCACCGAAATATTTTTCAAATTTATGGATAAATAATAAACGTAAATTTAACTATGATAATAGAAAGAATTCAAGATATAGAAAAAACTATAGAAAAAGACAATAATTTCACTAAAGTTTAGTTCTTTAATACTTTAAAAAGTTCTGATATAGTTATGTTTTGTTTTTACAGGAGTTTTAATGTCTGTTAGTGTTGTTTTGGGTGCCCAATGGGGAGATGAAGGCAAAGGTAAAATAATTGATTTAATTGCCGGAGACTATGATGTTATAGCAAGATTTTCTGGCGGTAATAATGCTGGTCATACAGTGATTAATGAATTTGGAACTTTTTTCTTTCATTTATTGCCATCTGGTATGTTTAATGAGAATGCAAAAAATTTTATTGGTAATGGTGTTGTAATTGATCCCAAAGTTTTAACAGAAGAAATAAATGCTTTAGTAAAATCCGGGATAGATGTTAAAAATAGATTTTTAATAAGTGAAAAAGCTCATCTGATTTTACCTTATCATATTGATATAGATCATTTGGTTGAGAAATCAAGAGGAAAAGATTCTATTGGTACAACAGGAAGAGGTGTTGGACCTTCGTATTCTGATAAAGCATCGAGAATCGGAATTAGAGCAGGTGATTTTTTAAATTATAAAATTGATGACAGTTTCATCACAGATCGTATTACTCAGTCAGTGAATCATGCAAATTTTATAATTGAAGCATATGGAGGGAAATCTCATAAAGTTTCAGATGTTTTGGAATTTTGTTATAAATATTTTGAATTTTTGAATAATTATGTTGGCCCTGTTGAATTAGAAATACAAAACGCATTGGAAAATGATAAAAAAATATTAGCTGAAGGAGCTCAAGGATCGTTATTAGATTTAGATCATGGTACTTATCCTTTTGTCACTTCTTCAAATTCATCAATTGGAGGCGTTCAAACTGGTCTTGGTGTTAACCCTTTTCAAATTGAGAATGTTATAGGTATTTATAAAGCATATACTAGCAGAGTAGGCTCAGGGCCATTTCCAAGTGAAATTGATGGTGTTGTAGCAGATAAACTTAGAGAAATAGCACATGAATACGGCACTACCACGGGCAGACCCAGGAGATTAGGTTGGTTTGATGCTGTTGCAGCTAAGTATAGTGCAAGAATTAATGGTTTTAATTCCTGGATATTAACCAGATTAGATTGTTTAGATAATATTAATGAATTAAATATAGTTGATCATTATGAATATGAAGGACAAGAAATCGATTATATCCCATCTGATATCTCAAGTTTAGAGAAATGCAAACCTGTTTTAAAATCATTTCAACCTTGGAATAAATCTACTTATGGATGCACGAAGCTTAACGATTTACCATATGAAGCAAGAAAATATATAGAATATATTGAAAATTATATTAATGTTCCTTTGAAGATTATATCTACCGGACCAAAAAGAGATGAGGCAATATTTATAGATTGATCTAAATTATTTTAAATCTATATTATATTTTTTTAGTGATTCGTCTAATATGGCTTTTGTTTGGTCGTCAGGTTCTGTCATAGGTAATCTGGGAGATCCTATATCATATCCTGCTTTTTTTACATAATACCTAATTGGTATAGGATTTGTTACGATAAAGATTATATTAAAAAACTCTAGTAATCTTTGATGTTCTTTTCCTGCAACTTCTATATTCCCCTCAAGTATATGGCCAATTAATTCTTTTATTTGAGAACTTACAATATGCCCTGCTACACTTACAATTCCATACCCTCCGGCTGACAATATGTATAAAGTTTCATTATCATTTCCACTCCATACTTTGAAATCATCCGAAGTATTACTTATTATTCTTGTTATTTGATCTAAATCACTGCTTGCTTCTTTTATTCCTACAATATTTTTCAAATTACTTAATTCAATTGTTGTTTCGTCAGTCATATTTAAACTTGTTCTACTTGGTACGTTGTATAGAATGCATGGAATGGAGACTTCTTCAGAAATTGATTTGAAATGTTGATATAAACCATCTTGTGTGGGCTTGTTATATGAAGGAACAGTTAGTAATAACCCATCTACTTTTGCTGCCTCAGCTAATTTGCTTAGTTCAACGCTTTCTTTTGTATTATTATTTGTAGTTCCTGCTATCAAGGCATGTTCAGCGCCAATACTTTCTTTAACTATAGAAAATAATTTAAGTTTTTCCTGGTTACTAATTGTAGGAGCTTCTCCTGTTGTCCCTCCAATAACTAGTCCATCGCTACCACTATCTATTATTGCTTTAGATAATTTTGCTGCCATATCATAATTGATGTCCCCATTTTCATCAAATGGCGTTATCATTGCAGTTAATAATCTTCCTATGTTCATATTATTTTCTTTAGTGAAAATTTAATTGGTTAGGACATATTAGCCAATTTTTTGAAATACTTCAAGAATTTGAATAGCATTCAGTGCTGCACCTTTTATCAAATTATCACTTACAGCCCAAAGATTAATAGCATTTTCATTGGAAATGTCTTTTCGTAATCTACCAACAAAAACATCATTTTTTCCCTCTCCATATAATGGAGTCGGATATGAATTTGTACTAATATCATCAATTACAGTTATCCCTTTATAATTATTTAAAAGATTGGTAATTAGATTTAAATCAGGATTAGTATTAAATTCAATATTTATACTTTCTGAATGGCATCGAATAACAGGGACTCTGACACACGTAGCTGAAACTTTTAAATTCGGTTCTGATAGAATCTTTCTTGTTTCATACAGCATTTTCATTTCTTCTTTTGTATATAAGTTTTCTTGAGGTGCCTCCACATGAGGAATCAAGTTTAAACCTATAGTATGAGGATAAACATTCATTTCTTCTGATACTTTCCCTGTTTGAAGGTAATGTTTTGTTTGATTAATTAATTCTTCAATTGCTAAATTTCCCGTCCCGGATACGGCTTGGTATGTGTCAACAATTATTCTTTTTAATTTATATTCTGACCTTAGAGCATCTAATATCATTGCTAAAGGAGTAGTTGTACAATTAGGTATTGCAACAATTCCGTTATGTGCATTAAGGCTGTCTGAATTTATCTCAGGAATTACTAGAGGAACATTATCATTTAATCTGAATTCAGAGCTGTCATCAATCATAATAACATTATGTTCTTTTGATTTCTCTGCAGCCATTTTACTTACCTCAGATGAAGCAGAACTAAATACAAAATCTAATCCGGAGTAAAAGTCATTTGAATTTTCTTGAATGGTATATTCCTGGTTTTCATAATTGATCTTTTTTCCTATTGATCTGCTTGATGCAGATAATCGAAGATCTGTAATATTTAAATTTGAACTTGGCAGTAAATCGAGAAATACTTTTCCTACTGCACCTGTTGCTCCAATAATACCTAATTTCATATATTCACCTTTTATTTCAGTTATAGAAAATTATATGTAGTATTATATATGTATATGGCTAATTTCAAAAAGTAGAATCCCATGTTGTATATAATCGCTTCCCCAATAGGAAACTTGGAAGATCTTACCTTAAGATCAATTAGAATTTTGAATGAAGTCGATTTGATTTTATGTGAAGATACCAGGGTAACAAAAAAATTGCTGACTCATTATAAGATATCTAAACCATTAATTAGATATGTTGATGATGATTCGAAAATTAACTTTTATATAAATAAATTAAATTCAAATGATATTGCATTAGTCACTGATGCAGGTACTCCTTTATTATCTGATCCGGGATATAAATTGATTAATATTGCACGCCAAAACAATATAGAAATTACATCTATACCAGGTAGCTCGGCTTTAATGACAGCATTATCCTTATCAGGGAGACAAATGGACAATTTTATATTCGAAGGGTTTTTCCCACGAAAATCTAAAGATCAATTGATATTAACATCTATCTTAAGATATAGAATGAAAGATACTTTTCTTTTTGAAAGCCCCAAGAGAATTAAATCGACATTAAATTATTTGAAAAACAAATTGTCAGAAAGAGAAATCATAGTATTTCATGAGTTAACAAAATTAAATGAAAAAGTAATTGAATTTAATTTGTCTGATCTACATTTATATGATTTCAAATCATTAGGAGAGTATATTATTTTAATTACTGGTATATCCACTAAGTATTCAAAAATAGATAATGATTTCTCTATTTATATCAAAGATGAAATTGAATATTTAGTAAATAATGGATTATCTCTTAAAAATGCCTCTAAAATCATAGCAGATATATTCGATTTCCCAAGAAAAGATATTTATAATATCTGGGTAGATAAAAATTAATTTTTAATTATATTAATTTATGATCAATAATAAGAAAAATATTTTAGTTTCAGTTGCCTGGCCCTATGCAAACGGTGGGATACATATTGGCCATATGGCAGGTTGTTATTTACCAGCAGATATATTTGCCAGATTTCATCGTATGTTAGGGAATAATGTTTTAATGGTTTCTGGTAGTGATGCGCATGGTACTCCAGTAGTGATTAAATCTATACAAGAAAATAAAACACCGGAACAATTGTTTGATTTTTATCATAAAGATATATTGAAAACTTGGGATAATTTAGGAATAGATTTTGATTTATTTACTTCTACACATACTGAAAATCACGAAAAAGTAGTTCAGAATATTTTCCTTGATTTATTAGATAAAGGATTTATTTATGCCCAGGAAATGATTTTACCTTATTGTTCTGAATGTGAAAGATTTTTAGCAGATAG
>CAZMBU010000020.1:0-8874 GCA_964564565.1 uncultured Dehalococcoidia bacterium
CACAAGCGTCAGTTGATTTTTTACTAAAAAATATATCTAATCATTTCAAATACTTAAACGGAATTGTCATCGATGCTGATGGCTTAAATAATTTATCCAAAATAAATGAATGGTGGCAATATAAATTACCTAAAAATACAATAATCACTCCTCATGCAAGGGAAATGTCCAGGCTTACAGGACTTAGTATAAGCGAAATAAATAAAAATCCTATTGAAATATTGGAAACTTACACAAAGCTTTGGAATGTTACAATTGTATTGAAAGGGCCGTTAACTTTTATAGGAAATCGACATAAAAAATATATCTTAAATAGACCAAATCCCGGATTAGCGAAAGGTGGCACAGGAGATGTTTTAGCAGGAGTGATTAACAGCTTTTTAGCACAAGGGTTAAATTCAGAACATAGTACAATTTTAGCTGTCTCCTTAATATCTGAATCAGGAGAAATATCAAAAGAAAAATATGGCATACACGGATCAACCGCTTCTAAATTGATCAACAACATATCAAAAATAATTAATCAAAATAATTAAATTTATATTTCAAATGAGAAAAAATACTAAATCACAAAATATTCAGCTCATGTTTAATAAAATTGCAAAAAAATATGATTTGATGAATTATATTATGTCATTAGGGAATCATAAAAAATGGGAGCAAGAAATTGTTGAATCAATCAAAATAAATTCAAAAAAAACAGACAAAATATTAGATATTGCTTGCGGCACAGGTTCATTAACAAAAGAAATAATTAAACATTCATCTAAAAATCAAGTAGTAGGATTAGATTTCTCTGACGGTATGCTCAAAATAGCAAAAAGCACTGTACCAAACTTAATTTTAGGAGATAGTCATTATTTACCATTTAAAAAAAAATATTTTGATCATATAACTATAGCTTATGGTATAAGAAATTTTGAAAATATTACACAATCATTACAAGAAATAAATTATGTTTTAAATAATAAAGGTACATTAAATATTATAGAAATCATCAAACCATATAGTAATATCAAATCATTTGTCTTTAAACTAGGATTTTTTATATTTGCCCCTTTATTTGGATTAATGTTTTCAAATAATTTTTCCGCTTATTTATACTTACCAAAATCATCAAATTCATTTTTAACTGAAAACGAAATAAACAACTTATTACAAAAAAATGGATTCAAGAAAATAACAACAAAAAAGAAAGCATTCGGTTCAGTAATTCTTTTAAATGCCTTAAAATCAGACTAATCTAATATTATCAGCAGACAATTTATCTACTAAAGTTTCATATGTACTTGATGCTGCATTCTTAAAAAGTTTATTAAGAAATGAAACTTTAGGTTTATAAATAACAGTTTTTTCTGAACAATTTCCTTCCTTTGCAGCTAATTTAATTGCATAATTAAAATTACCAATACTATCAATTAATCCTAATTCTTTAGCTTTAGGAGCCCAGTAAATTTTACCATCAGCAATTTTTTTTATTTCTTTATAATCTTGATTCCTGTTAACAGAAACAATTTTTAAAAACCTTTCATAATAATCATCTATAAATTCCTGTAAATATTTCGAATCATTTTTGGTTTGTTTTCTCCATATTGAACCTGAATCTTTAAATTCTCCTGTCTTATTTACTTCAACCTTTACACCTAAATTATTTAAGAGATCAACTAAAACGGGGCGGATTGATATTACTCCTATTGAGCCAACAATAGATGCTTCAGTTGCTATAATATGTTTTGATGCACAAGCAAGTAAATATCCTCCGGAAGCTCCCAATCCTTGAATATACGCAATAATAGGTTTTACTTTATTCAGTGACACTAAAGATGAATAAATTAAATCTGAATCAGTAACTCCCCCTCCTGGAGAATTAATATCAATAATCACTGATTTAACAGATTTATTTTTTTCTGCTTTAATTATCAGAGATGAAATTTGATCATACTTTATAGTTGATCCTATAGTTCCATGTATTTTAATTACAGCAATTTTCCCTTTATTAAAAATTTTAAACATAATTTAAAGTATCCTATATTTCTGAGATAATATATGTGTATCTTATATTTAACAATTTTATTTTATAACATGAAAAAAATCTACGATCGAATTTCAGCAGGTGGTCTTGTGTATAAAAAAATCGATAACATAATATATTTTGTTTTATGTTACAAAAAGAAAACAAATCGCTGGCATCTACCCAAAGGAACACAAGAATTAAATGAATCTATTTACAATACAGCAATAAGAGAAGTAGCGGAAGAAACAGGATTAGAAGTTAAAATGAAAACATTTTTATCAGATATATTTTATAAATTTACAGATACCCAGAATAATACATTAAATAAAAAAGTGACTTTTTATATTATGGAAGCTATTGGTGGTTGTTTTGAAAAACATGATAAAGAATTTGATAAAATAATCTGGGCAGATTCTAATGAAGCAATTAAATTACTAAATTATACTAATGAAAAAGAATTGGTTACAAAAGCTACTCTACTGGTATAAAGACATGAATAATAATACATTTACTTATACAAATATTCTTTTAGACGAAATAAAAGAAATAAAAGGTGAAAAAATTATTTTAAAGAATAAATCATTAAATGATTTTGCAAATGACTATATGTGGAGAACAGATGCAGAATTATCTACACTTGATGCTACATATCCTTTAGATTTATCTTTCAAGGATTTTGTTAGGGCGTATAAATCAGAAATAATGAAAAACTCAAAAAACACAGCAAGATTTTCTGTCTTTGTAAATAATGAACATATAGGAAACAGCATGTTTTATAACTTAGATTATTTCAATAATTCCATGGAACTTGGAATAATGATAGGTAAAAAAAATTATTGGAATAAAGGATATGGAACGGATGTTGTAAACACAATGCTGAAATTTATATTTAATAATACAAATTTCAGCAAAATATACTTACATACATTGAAATGGAATACTCGAGCTCAACAAGCATTTATAAAATGTGGTTTCAAAATAACTAGAGAAGTACAAAAAGATAATAAAAATTTTGTTTATATGGAAATTATAAAACCTAATCTTCGCTAATTTTAATTCCTGATATATTCTCAATAAATGTTGCAATTCCTGAATGATCCAACTCACCTTTTCCTTCATTTACCAAAGAAGTAATCATTTGTTGAATTAATCCAGTAACTGGGATAGAAACACCTAATTCTTTTGCTGTCATTAATGCATTATTTAAATCTTTTTGATGTAATTTAATTCTAAATCCGGGAGTGAAATCACCATCAGCCATCATAGGTCCTTTAGCATTCATAACCGTACTTCCTGCTAAGCCCCCTTGTATAGCGTTTAATACCACTTTAGGATCCAAGCCAGCTTTTTTTGACAAAACCAAAGCTTCACTTAAAGCTTCAATATTTGCTGCAACAATAATCTGATTTGCTAATTTAGTAGTATTACCTGCCCCGGCTTCCCCGCAATAAACTTTACTCTTTCCTATAACATCAAATAAAGATTCGAACTTTTTAAATACATTTTCCTTACCACCAACCATAATAGCTAAATCACCACTAATAGCCATAGGTTCGCCACCACTAACAGGAGCATCTAAAAAATCCACTGCTTTTTGCTCACACAATTTTGAAATTTTTTGTGAAACCAAAGGTGAAATTGAACTCATATCAATAACAGTACATCCTTTTTTCAAAGTATTTAAAACACCTTTATTAGAAATTATTGCTTCTTCAGAATTTGCAGAATCCTGAACCATTGTAATAACAACATCTACTTTCTCACCCAAATCTAAAGAACTTTGTGTAGCAATGGCACCATTTTCAACTAAATTTTTAATAGCTTCTTGTTTATTATCAAAAACATAGACTTCGTATTTAGCATTAATCAAATTTTTTGCCATTGGAGCACCCATTATCCCCAACCCAATAAAACCAATTTTAAATTGTTCTGTCATAAATTTTTCCTTATTTTATAAAGTTGTATTGAAAGAATTATTATAAAACATATAGTATAAAGTACAATGGTAAATTTCGATAATGAATTAAATAAAGTTGAATATATTAAACCAATGACATCTGGGGAACCAGGTAATCGTATATTCAGCATTGAATTATATACAATTCAAAAATCATATAAAATTTTTGTTGAAAAAGAACAATTAATATCAGTAAGTGAATACATTATAAGAAATTTATATAACATCAATGTACCAAAAGCAGATGAAGAGGAAAATAAAGAAGATTTAGATTATATCGATGAAGAAATAAAATCTAACAATATACAAATTGAAATTCAAACCAATAATAAAATATTTATTGTATATTTCAGAGAAGAAACTGAAACTGAAATATACAATAAATTAAAAATTAATTTAAATTTTAATCAAGCTTTATTTTTTGCAAAGTCAAGTTTGGAATTAGCATCAAAAGGCCGTCCTTTATGCAAATTATGCTACCGCCCTATGAATGAAAATGACAAATCAGATTCCAATTCCAATATTTGTATAAATTGCCCAAGAAAAAATGGGCATTATAAACAACAAAAACTAAAATGAATTCCAATCAAAACCTGAATATAAATATTATTCATAAAGATCCTTATAATCATCTAGAATCAAAACAATTTTTAAATACATTAAATAATAAAATAAAAAATATATACAATTTACAAAAAGGGACAAATAGTAATTTACTTCTTGAATTCACAAATAAAGAATATGCAATCTATAAACCTGAAATAGGAGAAAGACCATTGTATGATTTCCCAGCAGGATGTCTTTATAAAAGAGAATATGCAAGTTATATTTTTTCTTTATTACTAGGATGGCCAAATATACCTCCGACATTTATAGTCGATATTAATCCTTTTGGACATGGGTCAATACAAAAGATAATTGTTAATAAAGGTCTAAATTATTTCGATCTATTAAGTATTAAAACAAATGATTTTTTTAAATTCTCAATATTTGACTTCCTGATAAATAATGCTGATAGAAAAGGAGGGCATTGTATTCTAGACGATGAAAATAAATTGTGGAGTATTGATCATGGTGTTACTTTTCATGAAATTTTCAAAGTAAGAACAGTGATGTTTGATGTTTGGGAAAAAATAATACCTGAAAAAATTATATATGAAATTACACAATTAAAATTCAAATTTATTAATGATAAAAATATACAAAATTTGTTTAAAGAATTACTCTCGAAAAATGAAATTGAAGCAATTATTGAAAGACTAGATCTAATACTTGAAACAAAAAAATTACCAACAATTAATCAAAGTGATAATATTCCATGGCCCTTAATATAAAAAATGTTATTTATTTATAAAAAATATATCAAACCCTATTTTATAAGATTTTTTATCTATATTTTTATAAATATCATTCATGCTTTCTAATTTATTCCATTTTTTATTATTCTTTCCTGACTCACTGATATAGATAGACTTATTTTGCTCAGAAAATATACCTATTAATGCTGAAACATCCCAAATTTTAGGATTATTACATAACAAGGATTTCCCGTTACCTAATACAACCATTGCTCCTTCATAAGTTATGCTACCCAAATTTCTAAAATCTTCAGATAAAAAATTTAATTTGTTATATTTTTTAATTAACTTTGTATTTGAATATAAATATCCTGGCACAAAAGAAATATTAGAATTTTCTTTAAATATAAAATTCATACCATCTATTAATATCCCATTATCTTTAGACCAAGAAATACATTTACCATCTATTTTTTCAATAGAAGGAATAAATAATGCTGAAGCTAGAGTTTGATAATTGAATACAAAAGATATTGAACTTCCACAAATAGGGAGTCCATTTGAAAAATTAGTAGTACCATCTAAAGGATCAATAATCCAGACTGGTTTCTTATAATCAATTTTATTACTATTATTAATATCTTCTTCAGATAAAACCTCATGATCAGGATAATATTTATTTATAATGCCCAATAATTTTTTATGTATATCTAAATCAATTTTAGTAACTACTTCTTTATTACCATCAGTACCATCTTTATACAGCTTTTTATTAACTTTACTAACATTATCTAAAATATAAGAACCTGCAGTAAAAGCTAAATTCCGAGATAATTCTTCAATTTTATTAATTTCTATACTATTAAATCCTTCCACTACATACCTAGTATGCTAATAATATAAAATATACACTTATTTTAAATAATAAACAAAATTATCATTTTATTGTGTTCAAAAAATTCAAATGAAATATAAAAGAATAGTAATTAAAATTGGAACTTCGCTCATAACTGAGAAAGACGGGGATTTAAATTCTAAATTTATTTTAAATCTTTCTGAAGTATGTGAAAAATTAATTAAATTAAATTATGAAATTGTGCTTATATCATCAGGTGCTGTAGGTGCTGGTATCCAATTAATTGATAAAAAACTTATTGATAATATAAATCAAAAGCAAACTTCAGTTAAACAGGTACTAGCGTCATTAGGGCAGCCGTATCTTATGAAACATTATCAGGAAATATTTAATAAATTAGATTTAAAAACTTCTCAAATATTATTAACTCGAAAAGAAATCGCTGAAGATAAATCAACTTATTTAAACATAAAAAATACAATTGAAAAATTAATTGAATTTAAAATTATTCCTATAATTAACGAAAATGATGTTGTATCTACTGAGGAACTTGAAGGTGAAAAATTTGGAGATAACGACACTCTTTCATCATTTGTGAGTAATATGATAGATGCAAATCTACTAATAATTTTAAGCTCTATCGAAGGCTTATTTACTACTGATCCTAATTTATATCCCCAAAGTGCTAAACTTATATCAGAAATAAAAAATGTTGGGATTCAAGACATTGATTCATTAGGGGGACCTAGCACAAATAATCTTGGAACCGGAGGAATGGATGCAAAATTAAAAGCTATTGAAATGGCCTCCGTATCAGGAACTGATGTTATCATTGCCAGTGGGAAAAATCCTAAAAATATATTAAAAATTATAAATGGGGAGAAAATTGGAACATTTTTTCCTGCAAAATTAAAAATAATAGAAAGAAAGAAAAGATGGTTATTAAATAACATGTCTAGATCTAAAGCCTTAACTGTGGATGATGGAGCTAAAAATGCTATTTTAAATAATAATACCAGCCTCTTGCCTCCCGGAATAATTTCTGTATCTGGATCTTTTAAAGCTGGAGAAGTAGTGTGTATATTAGATAAATCAAAACAACTTATTGCATGTGGAATTACTAGTTACTCAAATAAAGAAATAAATAAAATCAAAGGAAAACAATCTAAAGACATAATTAATAATTTAGGGTATATACACACCGAAGAAATTATACATAAAAATAATTTAGTAAATTTATAATTAAACAAATATTATGAAAAAACAAGATTTAATTACATTAACAAAAAAAACACACAAAGCTTCACAAACACTTAGTAATTTTACTACACAAGATAAAAATAATTTACTAAACCTCATTCATTCCAACATAAATAAAAATAAAAAATATATATTGGAAAAAAATAGAATTGATGTCACAAATTCAAAAGACATGCAAAAAGATTTTGCATTCATAGACAGACTAACTTTAACGGAACACAAAATCGAACTCATGCTAAATGGGATAAAAAACATAATTTCATTAAATGACCCTGTAGGTAAAATAATTGAAGATAAAATATTGGATAATGAAATGAATTTAAAAAAAATCACTGTTCCATTAGGGGTTATAGGAGTTATATATGAGAGCAGACCTGATATAACCACAGACATTTCAAGTTTATGTATAAAATCAGGCAATGCAGTAATCCTAAAAGGTGGAAAAGAATCAATGAATACCAATATATGCCTTACTTCAATAATTAAGCAATCTCTAAAAGAATTTGGAACAGATGATAATTTTGTTAATTTAATTGAATCCACTGATAGAAAAATCACAAAAGAATTTCTTCAACTTAATGATTATATTGATCTAATGATACCTAGGGGAGGAGAAAGTTTGGTTAAAATGGTTGAAAAAGAAGCAAAAATGCCTTCAATTACTGGTGGAATAGGAGTAACTCATATATATATCGACCCTTCAGCAGATATTGAAAAAGGTATATCTGTAGTTTTAAATTCTAAAGTTTCCAAACCAAGCGTTTGTAACGCATTAGATACATTACTTATACATTCAAAAATTTTACCCGATTTTCTCCCCCCTGTGATAAAAAAATTATCTGAATCAAATGTAGAAATAAGATGTGATTCCAAATCTTATAATGCAATAAAAAATTATAATTTCCATAATGTATTCAAAGCATCAAAAAATGATTGGGGACAAGAATTCTTAGATCTTGTCATATCAATAAAGTGTGTAAATTCCATTGAAGAAGCAATGACACACATATATGATCATGGATCCGGTCACACTGATGGAATTATCGGAGAATCAGAAAATAGTATTGAAACTTTTGTTAATAATATTGATTCAGCAGCTGTAATGGTAAATGCAAGTACACAATTTAACGATGGTGGGGAATTTGGACTAGGAGCTGAAGTTGCAATAAGTACCAACAAATATGGCGCAAGAGGGCCAATGGGGCTTGAAAATCTTTGTAGCTATAAATGGATTTTAACCGGACAAGGAAATATAAGAATAAGATAATTTTAATCTAAAAAATCTCTTAATTTTTTAGATCTCATTGGATGACGTAATTTTCGTAAAGCTTTTGCTTCAATTTGCCTTATTCTTTCTCTTGTTACACCAAAATCTTTGCCAACTTCTTCTAGAGTTCTACTTCTGCCATCTTCTAATCCAAAACGTAATTGCAAAACTTTTGCTTCTCTTTCACTTAAAGTTTCTAATACATCTTCAACTTGTTCTTTT
>CAZMBU010000021.1:0-8860 GCA_964564565.1 uncultured Dehalococcoidia bacterium
ACTTAATTTGATTTTCAGCTTTTTGAACAATTTCATATTTTGATTCAGGTACTTTTATATCATTAATAGCCATAGTTATTCCAGATTTTGTTGCATATTCAAATCCAACTGATTTTAATCTGTCTAATAAATATGCAGTTTCTTCATTCCCTAATTCTTTAAACGATCTTAAAGTAATATCTTTTAGATGAGATTTATCTATAGTAAAATTATAAAATTCAAATGAATCAGGTAAATTAGAATTAAATATTATCCGTCCAACTGTTGTGGTCATGATTTCATTATCTTCAGATTTATTATTCCTAACTTTAACGGAAGATCTCAAATTAATAAAACCAAGATTATATGCTAATAAAACTTCATCAAAGTTAGAATATAATTTTATTTTAGTTTCATTAGTTTCATTTTCCTTACCTGTCAAATAAAAACATCCTAGAACAATATCTAAGGTTGGAGCAACTATAGGTTCACCAGAACTAGGTGTCAGCATATTATTTGAGCTTAACATAAGTCTTCTGCTTTCAATAATTGCAGTTTTAGATAATGGTAAATGTACTGCCATTTGATCTCCGTCAAAATCTGCATTAAAAGCAGCACATACTAAAGGGTGAACTCTAACAGCACTGCCGTTAATTAAAACCGGTTCAAAAGCTTGTATCCCCAACCTATGCAAAGTAGGGGCTCTATTTAAAAGCACAGGCCTATCTTTTGAAACTTCTTCCAATATATCCCAAACTTCTGCACTTCCTCTATCAACTAATCTCTTTGCTGTTCTAATATTATGTGCATATCCTTGTATAACCAATTGGTGCATTACAAATGGTTTAAATAATTCCAAAGCCATTTTTCTTGGTAATCCACATTGATTTAACTTTAATTCCGGACCAACTATAATTACAGAACGAGCACTATAATCAACTCTTTTACCAAGCAAGTTCTGTCTAAATCTTCCTTGTTTACCTCGCAACAAATCTGATAATGATTTTAACATATGATTATGACTTCCTAAAACTGGGCGTCCCCTTCTCCCATTATCTATCAAAGCATCGACAGATTCCTGTAACATTCTTTTTTCATTTCTAACAATAATTTCAGGTGCATGTAATTCCAATAATCTCTTTAATCTATTATTTCTATTAATAACTCTTCTATATAAATCATTTAAATCACTTGCAGCAAATCTACCACCATCCAATTGAACCATTGGCCTTAATTCAGGAGGTAAGACTGGAATAATTTCTAATATCATTGATGACAATTCATTTCCACTTTTTCTAAAAGCTTCAACAACTCTTAGTCTTTTTACTGCTTTCTTGAGTCGTTGACCAGAAGTTTCTCTTATTTCTTTTTGCAATTCATCTCGTAACAAATCCAAATTTATATTTTCCAAAACTTTACCAACAGCTTCGGCACCCATTTCTGCAGTAAAAATATCCATTTGAAATTTAAGTGATATTGATCTGAGTGATTTATATTTTTGATCAGTTAATAATTCTCCTAATTTTAAATTTTTAAGATCAGTAATTAACAAATTAAATTCAGCGATTTTAATTTTTTTATCTTCCTCAGACAATATAATTACTTCATCTTCATCTTCATTTGTTGAATTTGAATCATTATTTTTTGCTTCTGTTTCTTTTGATTCTTCTGTTTCTTTTGATTCTTCTGTTTCTTTTGATTCCAATTTAACTATTTCATTATTTAATAATTCCATAAGTTTATCTCTGTTTTCAATATTTAATTTTGTGACCAAATACTGAGCAAAATATAAAATTCTTTCAAGATTTCGAGGTGACAAATCTAAGATCATTCCAAGTCTGCTCGGAGATCCTTTAGCGAACCAAATATGAGCAACAGGCGCAGCTAATGTTATCGTTCCCATTCTTTCACGTCTAACTTTAGAACGAGCTACTTCAACTCCACATCGATCACAAATAACACCTCTATATCTTATTTTTTTATACTTTCCACAATAACATTCCCAATCTTTAGTAGGGCCAAATATTTTTTCACAAAACAAACCGTCTTTCTCTGGTCTCAAAGTTCTATAATTTATTGTTTCAGGTTTTGTAACTTCTCCATAAGACCATAATTTAATCTTTTCTGTAGAAGCTAATCCAATTTTTAAAGAATCAAAACTAGTAGATGTTTGTACCATAATTTATATACCTCAATATTATTTAAATTTTTTATTCCTTTTCAACCGTATCTGAATCTAAGCTTTCATCATCTTTCATTTCAGGGATATCTTTTATTTCTAATTCTCCCGGATCTAAATTTTCACTGTCAATTTCTTCTATATCAGGTTCTGGTATATCGGAATTTGTCGAATCATTAAGTGTAATGTCTTCTAAATTAATATTTTCAGATAATATTGTCTCTTCTAGGCTATCTGTACTAATATCAGAATTTTCTTCAGAAATAATGAGATTGCTTTCTTCATTTACACTTGTTATTAAATCAACATCCTCAACAATTCCTGATAAATCTAAGTCAGATTCACTATCAAAATCATGCATTAAATCAACTGATAACCCTAAACTTTGAAGTTCTTTTAAAAGAACATGAAAAGATTCAGGGATACCCGGTTGTGAAATAGGTTCACCTTTAACGATAGATTCATAGGTTTTTACTCTACCAACAACATCATCAGATTTAACTGTCAAAATTTCTTGAAGATTATGAGCAGAACTATATGCTTCTAAGGCCCATACCTCCATTTCACCAAATCTTTGTCCACCAAATTGAGCTTTACCTCCCAATGGTTGTTGGGTAATTAACGAATAAGGGCCTGTAGATCTTGCATGGATTTTATCTTCAACCATATGAATTAATTTCAACATATACATAAATCCAACGGCAATTGGCTGTTCAAAAGGTTCTCCTGTTCTTCCATCGTATAATTTCTCTTTTCCATAATTGGGTGATGAAAATTTATTTAACTTGTTTAGTGTATCTACTTTTTCTTTCAAATCATCAATAGTACATTCACTAATATTTTCGTTAGTTTCTTCTTCAAACCACATTCTTAAACATTCTTCTTGTATATTGATTGAGCTTGGAGGTTTTTTATCAGTTTCAGTAAAAAATCCCATCAAGTTTTCTTTGTTTTTTGACTGTAGCCATTCATAAAGTTTGTCATAATTTGCTTTTTCATGACTTAAATGATCATCTATGACATCATCTAAAGCCCCTGATTTTCTAATAACCCAGGCCTTTAATAAAGCTTCCTCTATTTCATTATCTGTAAAACTTTCAAACACCGAACTATTTGCAGATTTCATACCCAACGCTCTAGCAGCCCACCCTAAATGTAATTCAAGAACCTGCCCTAAATTCATTCTTGATGGAACTCCAATAGGATTAAGAATGATATCAACTGGGGTTCCATCTTCTAAATATGGCATATCTTCTTGTGGTAATATTTTTGCAACAACACCTTTATTCCCATGCCTTCCAGCCATCTTATCTCCCTCAGAAATCTTTCTGGTTTGCGCAATCCATACCCTTACTTGCCTGTTAACACCTGGGGGTAAATCTTTAACTTTTTTAGAATCAAGAACTCTTACATCAATAACCTTACCTCTCTGTCCGTGCGGGACTCTTAAAGAAGTATCTTTTACATCTCTGGCTTTCTCGCCAAATATAGCTCTTAATAATTTTTCTTCAGCGCTTAGCTCTGTTTCTCCTTTTGGGGTGATTTTGCCAGCCAAAATATCTCCTGGGCCAACTTCAGCACCTATCCTAACTATCCCTTCTTCGTCCAAATTTTTCAATGCTTCTTCACCTATATTAGGTATATCTGCGGTAATTTCTTCTGGTCCAAGTTTAGTATCTCTTGCTTCAACTTCTAATTTTTCAATATGTATTGAAGTATAAATATCACACTTAACTAATCTATCGCTAAGTATAATCGCGTCTTCAAAGTTATAACCATCCCAACTCATAAATGCACACAAAATATTTTGACCTAATGCTAAATTTCCAGATTCAGTAGATGAGCTGTCACACAATACTTGTCCTTTTCTAACAATATCACCTTTTGAAACAATTGGTCTTTGACTAATTGTTGTCCCCTGATTACTTCTTACATATTTTTTTATAGGATATTTATCAACTTTATTTCCTTCATCCATAATTTGTATTTCATTACCTGTTGAACTTATTACCAGGCCATCCGATTTAGCAATTTGAACCTGTCCACTATCTCTAGCTACAATTTTTTCCATACCAGTTCCAACAATAGGTGCTTGTGGTGAAATTAAAGGAACAGCTTGTCTCTGCATATTAGATCCCATCAAAGCTCTGTTTGCATCATCATGTTCTAAAAATGGAATTAAAGAAGTAGAAACGCTTACTAATTGCATTGGAGATATATCTATTAAATCCACTATTTCAGGAGAAACAACAACAAATTCCTCTCCTTTTCTAATCTCTATACCTGAATTTATAAATTCACCATTATTATCAATAGGGGAACTTGCTTGCGCTATATTATAATCTGTCTCTAAATCTGCTGATAAATATTTTATATCTTCAGGAGAACTTGAAACATAAGCTACAACAGAAAGCTCTTGTTCTGGAAGTTTTAATATTTCTTCTATAATTTTCCTTGTAATTTTTTTGTTTTTAGGAAGCACAATATTTTTGCCTTGAGTGATATCTTTAGTAACTGTTCTACCTAGTATAGAAGGATCTGTACTATTAATTTTTTGTTTAACAAGTCTATAAGGTGTCTCTATAAAACCATGCTCATTTGTTCGTGAAAAAGTAGCAAGTGAACCTAGTAATCCAATATTAGGCCCTTCTGGTGTTTCAATTGGACATATTCTGCCATAATGAGAAGAGTGTACATCTCTTACATCAAATCCTGCTCTTTCTCTAGATAAGCCCCCAGGGCCTAAAGCTGACAATCTTCTTTTATGAGTTAATTCAGATAAAGGATTTGTCTGATCCATAAATTGAGATAACTGCGATCCTCCAAAAAATTCTTTAACTGCGGCAACAACAGGACGAATATTTATTAATGCCTGTGGGGCAGTTTCTTGTGGTTCAATAGCAGTGATCATTCTTTCTTTAGCAACTCTTTCCATTCTTAACAAACCTACTCTCATTTGATTTTGAATAAGCTCGCCTACTGCCCTAACTCTTCTGTTTCCTAAATGATCAATATCATCTTTATTCTCTAAACTATTATTAATTAGAATTAATTTCTTAATAATATGAATAAAATCATCTCTGTCTAAAGTTTTAATATCAGTTTTATCTCTACCTAGTCTATTGTTTAATTTATATCTACCTACAGCGCCAAGATCATATCTTCGCTCATTAAAAAATGTAGTTTCTATAAGTTCCTCTGCATTAGATTCATTGGGAGGTTCGCCTGGTCTTATACGTTTGTAAAATTCTATAAGGGATTCCTTTCTTGTTCTAACATCTTCGTTATCATTATCAACCGTTGTTTTAATAAAACCATCAATAGGAGAATCTACATCTGAAAACATATTAAGTATTTGGTTATCTTCATAACCTAAAGCTCTAAGAAAAATACTGATCGGAATTCTTCTTTTTCTATCAATTTTTACTGATAAAATATTCTTTGTACTAGTTTCAAATTCTACCCAAGAACCTCTAGAAGGGATTAATTTTGCATTAGCTAAAGGTCTTCCAGAAATAGGTTCATTAGTTGCACTAAAATAAACTCCAGGAGATCGAACCAATTGGCTTACAACTACTCTTTCTGCTCCATTTATAATAAAAGTTCCATTCGAAGTCATTACAGGTAATTTACCTACGAAAATTTCTTGTTCTTTTTCTTCTTTTGTTTCCTTTATTTTTAATAATGCCGTAAACCATAATGCGGCATCAAAAGTTATTTCTCTTTGCCTGCACTCTTCTTCAGTATTTTCAGGTTTTTTAAATTTATGATCAATAAATTTCAATTCAAATCTTGAATCTTCGATAGGAGAAACGTCATCTAGTATTTCTTTTATTCCTTGAGTTTTAAACCATTCAAAAGAATCTAATTGCACTTGAATTAAATTAGGTATGAAATTTTGTCCGTCAAAATTTGATTTTCCGTTAGATCTGATATTCATAAAAAAACTCCTGAAAATTAAAATTCAAGTAAAATTAAAATATTGGAATAAGTATATATTTGAAACAAAAATAAAAAATGTATGAAGCAATATAAGGATTTAGAAAAAATATTCTTAAATCCTTCACATAGTTGTATGAAATTTGATGTCTAAAGAGAGATATATTCATCTACCAAACAAATACATTACATAATAAGAGATTCAGTGTCAATAATTATTTATAGCTTTTATAGGGAATTTTACTTTATTTAAGTAAAAATACGCCCTGAGCATTATGGTGAATAAATTATCTAAGTGTTAGAATCTGATACTTGCATTCATTAGTATATATTAAATATAGAAATGACAACTAAAAATTACATAAAAATATACAGTCCTGCCACTATTGCAAATATGGGGCCTGGATTTGATTGTATTGGGGGAGCAATCGATATATGGAATGAATTTGAATTTCTATTTCAACCTGAAGAATGTAAAACATCTAAACTTAAAATAGAAATAAAAGGAGAGGGGGAAAATAATTTACCATTAGATAAATCAAATCTCGCTTATAAAGCATTTACCATTCCATTCAAAATGCTAAAACTTAATATCCCAAATATATATATTAAAATAAAAAACAATATCAATCTAGAAAGCGGATTAGGCAGTAGTTCGTCTGCTATATCTGCTGGATTATTAGCAGCAAATCATTATATTAATAAAAACCACTCCAAATGTTTCAACAAAGTAAAACTTTTAAACATAGCAAAAGAATTAGAAGATCATTATGACAATTTAGCTGCGTGTATTAATGGCGGAATTAAATTATGTATCCCAAATAAATCAGAAGTTATAATCTCAAATATCGAATATGATCCTAATTTAAAATTAGTAATAATAATTCCAGAAAATAAAACAAATACTATGGAATCTAGAGTCAATCTACCAAAAACTATTTCAGTAAAAAAATTTGTTCATAATATGAGTAGATTATCTCTCTTAACAAACAGTTTGAAATCACCAAATACAAATATTATTAAAACAGCATTTGATGATGTATTTCATCAAGACATTAGATTAAAAAATTATCCAAAATTAACAAAATTATTAAACAAAATTCCTGAAATAGGAGGATTGGGTTCATTTTTATGTGGCTCAGGACCTACTATAGCTGGAATAACAACAAACAATCCTATGAGCTTTTTTTATGAAGTAGCAGATTATTGTGATAAACAAAATATAGAAGCTAAACTTCTAATAACTTCTTTTACCGGAAAAGGAGCACATATAAGAAATTAAATTATGAAATTGATAGTAAGAAAATATGGTGGAACTTCATTAGATTCAATATCTAAAATTAAAAACATAGCCGAAACAACAAAAAAATCTATAAATGAAGGCAAAAAAATTGTTTTAGTAGTATCTGCTATGGGAAAATCTACAGATGAACTTTTGAACAAAGCTAAAATGTTATCTAATCATCCAAATATCAGGGAATTAGATTTATTGATGTCTTCTGGAGAAATAGTTTCAAGTGCTTTAATGTCTATAGCACTGCAAGAACTTGGGTTAAAGGCAATTTCCTTAACTGGATTCCAAGCAGGCATTGATACAAACTCAACTTTTGGAGAAGCTCAAATAGTTTCCATTGATAACAAAAGAATAAATAATGAAATAAAGAATGGGCGAGTAGTAGTAATAGCTGGTTTTCAAGGATACAATGAAAATTTTGAAATAACCACTCTAGGAAGAGGAGGATCTGATACAACTGCTGTAGCATTAGCAGCTAGTTTGAAAGCTGATATTTGTGAAGTTTATACTGATGTAGAAGGTATATTTACAGCGGATCCTAGAATTGTTAAAAATGCAAAAAAAATTGATTATTTATCATATGAAGATATGTTAGAACTAGCAAATTATGGAGCTAAAATGCATCCAAGATCAATTGAATTGGGATTACATTACAATATGCCAATTATTATAAAATCTTCTTTTGAAAATGGGCCTGGCACTATAATTTCCAACATAGAAAAATTAAATGATTTACAAAAAAGAGGTGTAATTTTGAACAAAATAACTGAAAACAGAAATAAAGTTACTGGAGTTACCTCCGAAGGAAATATATCAAAAATTACATTACATAATGTCCCTGACAAACCCGGTATAGCAGCAAAAGTATTTAAACCATTAAGCGATGCAGGCATAAATGTAGATGTTATTGTCCAAAATATAAGTAGAAATCATAAAACCGATTTAACATTCACAGTTAAAAACGAAAATCTAACTCATGCTTTGAACATAGTGCAAAATAAATCAATTAAAAATATAAATTATGAAAATATAACCTCGGGAAGTAATTACGCTAAAATCAGTATTATTGGAACAGGAATCCAAAATTCGCCTGGTTATGCTGCTAAATTTTTTGAAGCCTTATTTGAATCTAAGGTAAATATAGAAATGATAACAACATCAGATATAAGAATTACCTGCTTAATTAATGCAAAAGATATAAATAAAGCAGTAAATAAAGTACACGATGTATTTGAATTATTTCAATAATTTCAATTAAAACACCAAATATGTATTGCAAAATGATAATGGTAACAAATAAAATCCTATCGATTTTACAAATGTATGGAACTTAAACTTTATGGAAGTAATAGCTAAACCTGATGTTAACTCTCTCATAAAATCAGCTATCAGAGAGGCTTCTAACAATAATTGGGAAAAAGCAAAAAAATTAAATTTAGCAGTTTTAAATATTACAAAAAATAATATCG
>CAZMBU010000022.1:0-8814 GCA_964564565.1 uncultured Dehalococcoidia bacterium
TGACACCTTGTTCAATATTATATTTTGGTTGCCAGTTTAATATTTTTGAAATTTTAGTAATATCTGCAAGGCTATGTTCCACGTCAGATGGGTCTCTTGGGATATTTTGAATAATAGCTTTCTTTTCTAATAATGATTCTATAATTTTCACAAGGTTATCTAAAGTGGTTGCGCTACCTCCACCTACATTAAATATTTCATAACCATTAAGCTTGGTTGAAGCAATAAGTGCATCTGAAACATCGGTTACATATGTATAATCTCTGCTAGATGTACCATCACCATAAATAGTAATAGGTTTATTTTCTAATATTAATTTTATAAATTTAAATATGACCATATCCGGTCTGCCGAATGGCCCATATACTGTAAAGAATCTAAGAATTGCTGTGTTTATACCATAATGATAGTGATAGTTGTATGATAGCAATTCTGCTGAAATTTTTGATGCTGCATAAGGTGATAAGGGATTAGATGTTGGAATTGTTTCATTAGTTGGGAGAGTTTTATTATCGCCATATACACTTGAAGTTGATGCGAGTGTGAAATTTTTGATACTAGATATTTTACATAGTTCTAGAAGATTTAATGTAGCAGTTACGTTATTTTCCTGATATGCCCAAGGATCAGATAAACTTGTTCTGACTCCGGCATATGCAGCTAAATGTATAACTGCATCTATCTTATTTTCATTTTGCAAATTTAAAACATCAGATTTATTTGTTAAATCTGTATTATAGAAATTAAAATTTTCATGCTTTGAAAGTTCTTTTAATCTAGCATTTTTTAAATTTATGTCATAGAAATCATTTATATTATCGATGCCGATGATTTCATTATTATTTTCAAGTAATCTTTTAGCTGTGTGATATCCTATAAAACCAGCTGCGCCTGTAATGAGATATTTCATTTATATTTTTTGTTTATTTTTTATTTTAATCCTAACCCATGTCCTTTTGGAACATTTATTTTGCCATTATGTATTTCTGGCAATGAATAATAAAAATTGAAATCAAAATCATTAGGCACCCATGGAATTTCAATCCACCTAGACATGGGGGATGCAAAAGCCCAATGAATTGATGCATATAATGAAGGCCCAATACTAAAATTGTGAGGACAGAGTGCAATATTATATAGTTCCGTTAAGCCAGTCAGGCGTTTTGCAGCAGTGATACCGCCGATTTTAGTGATTTCTGGTTGTAAATAAGTTACTGTATTGTTGTCGAGAAGTCTTTTAAAATCATTAGTTGAGTATTCGTTTTCACCTGCTGCTATTGGTATTTTTGTTTTGATTCCTATTTCTTTTATTGCATTATGATCTCGCATTGGACGTACAGGTTCTTCAAACCATGTTACATTATATTTAGCCATTTCATTTCCAGCTTCCAGGGCCTCTATAAAATTATAATGCCCATTAACATCTACCATTATTTTTAATGATTCGCCAAATTCTTTTCTTAGTATTGATACATATTTTGTTTCAACTTCATGAAGTTTTACAGCATTAATTCCTTTTTCAATAGCTCGTTTTGTTTCTTTGATTACTAATTTAGTATCTCTTAAAGGTGGAAGGCTAGCATAACAAGGAAGAGAGTCATGAAAAGCTCCGCCTAAGATTTGCATTACTGATATTTTATTAGTTTTTCCTAAAAGATCCCATAATGCTATATCGATGCCAGATAATCCCATTAGATATATCCCTTGATCACCATATCTATATCCATAATCCCATAAATCAAACCAATGTTTTTCTATTTCATCAGGATTTTTTCCGATTAATTTAGGGGCAAGTATATTTTCAATTACGCTGGCTATTGGCATAGCAGTTTTGCCCGGATTATTTTTATCAGGGATGCCCCACCAAGCTTCACCAATTCCAACATTCCCATTATCAGATGAAATTTTTACTATAACCTGATTTTTGGCTTTACTCGATATTATATTTACATCTATATTTGAAATCTTGTTCATATATTAGATTTAAAAAAATTATAAGATTTGTGATAAAAATAATTTAGTTCTTTCTTCTTGTGGATTATTAAATATTTGATCTCCTGTTCCTTCTTCAACTATTAATCCTTCATCAAAAAACAAGAAACGATCAGCGACTTCTTTTGCAAATCCCATTTCATGGGTAACGCATATCATTGTCATTCCTGATTCTGCAAGTTCGGTCATTACTTCTAATACTTCTTTGATCATTTCTGGATCTAAAGCAGATGTTGGTTCATCAAATAACATAATTTTAGGCTGCATTGCTAAAGCTCTTGCTATTGCTAATCTTTGTTGTTGTCCTCCAGATAGTTGACTAGGAAACTTGCTAGCTTGTTCAGGTATGCCTACTCTTTCTAATAATCCCATTGCTATTTCTTCAGCATCTGCACGCTTTAAACCTTTTACTTTTTGTGGAGCTATTGTGATATTTCTTAGAACTGATAAATGGGGAAATAAATTAAATTGTTGAAAGACCATTCCAACATTAGATCTTACATATTGAAGATTTTTTACATCATCATTTACTACAATCCCATCTACAATAATTTCACCCGAATCGTGAGGTTCTAGTCTATTCAATGTTCTTATAAAAGTAGATTTACCTGATCCTGAAGGTCCAAATATAACTACAACTTCTTTTTCATATATTTTTGATGTAATGCCTTTTAAAGCCTGAAATTTACCAAAAGATTTTGTTACTTCATCTGTTGATATAATTTCTTTTCCAATTTTCTTTTTTGATTTATTTTGCATTTAATACTCCTTATAATTAACGACTACCTATTCCTAAAGATTTTTCCACTTTTGTACTAAGATTGGATAATGACATTGAAACTATCCAAAATAAAAATGCCACTACGCAAAGTGCTTCTAATGCTTTCCCAAAAAATTCGGGATCTTGTTCTGGTATTATTCTGCCAACTTGTAATAAGTCCGTTAAGGCAAGAATGAATACTAAAGATGTATCTTTAAACACGCCTATGAATGTGCTAATTAATGCCGGAATTACTACTCTTATTGCCTGAGGAAGAATGATTTGTAATATTTTTGTTCTATAATTTAAGTTTAAGCTATCTGCAGCTTCTATTTGCCCTTTTGGAATAGATTGTAATCCTCCTCGAATAACTTCTGCAGTATATGCGCTGGTAAACATGGTTAGTACTATCATAGCCCTAACAACTACACTTACTTCATTAATCCCCCAAAATGTTGGGAGAAATTTTGGTAGCACAAACCAAGCAAGTAATAACCACCCAACCAAAGGAGCACCTCTAATAGTTTCTATGTAAATTGTACATACTGTTTTTATTGCAGGCAATGAACTAGCTCTCCCTAAAGCAAATAAAATTCCTAATGGAAAACCAAATCCAATTGCTATGCAAGCTAATATCATATTTAAAAGAAATCCTCCCCATAAATTTGGTTTGGGGCCACCGCCGATAATTAATAGGGTAAATATAATTGGCAAGAGCAAGAGCCATAATATTTTCAGACTATTTTGGAAAGATTTTTTATTTGAACTTTTTGAAATTAAGTGTGAAATGAAATAACTTGCAGCACAGATAAATAGAGATATTACAACATATAAAATTTTTGATGATGTTGTAAAAATTAAACAGATAATGATAATGCTACTAGAAATTAAGAATAAATCTTTTTTTGAAGGAGGTCCCCATGAATTAATTGAAGAAAAAATCAAGAAAGATGTTACCCAGAGTATAGACCAAATTCTCCATTCATGTTCACCTGGCATTCTCCCTATTAAAAGTAGTCGCCTATTTGCTGTTACCACTTCCCATTCGGAAGTAGATATAAATCCGACGAGATTGTTTATAAGAAAAATAAATATTAATGCGCTTAGTATGGTAACTATACTATTAAAAATAGATCCGAAGAATGTACTGAAAAACCATTTGATAAAATTCATTATGTCCCAATCCTTGTTACTCTTCGATTAATGATATTCATAAATATGGATATAGCTAAACTGAGTGATAAATATGTTATTAAAATTAAGAAAAATACAGGAAGAGCATGTCCTGAGTTATTCATTATAGTTCTTGATACCATAAATAATTCTGGATAAGCAATTACGACAGAAAGACTTGAGTTTTTTGTTAAATTTAAGTATTGATTGGTTAAAGGTGGAATTATAGAACGCAATGCTTGTGGTAAAACAATTAAAGTTATTGTTTGATAATTATTCAGCCCTAGAGCTTGAGCAGCTTCGGTTTGCCCTTTAGATAAAGATTGGATACTGCCTCTAACAATTTCGGTTATAAATGTTCCTGTATACATTACAAGTGCAAATAAAATTGCACCAAATTCAGGAGTAAATTCAAATCCACCAGATTGTAAAAATGTTCCTTTATTATTTTGATAAAGACTAGGAAGGTTTAAATTATATGGTTGCTGTAAAATAAAATATGTACTAATACTAATAGTGAAAAATAGTAATATTCCTAGCAAATTACCATTTATTTTTAAATTAAATAATTTAATGCTTTTACCTTCTACATCTTCTCTTTTATTTACAATGTAACTTACAATCAGAGCTAACATTATAGAAATTACTATAATTGCTATCCAAATATTCCCGTTATTACTACTTGTAGCAGTAGGAAGTAGAATCCCCCTGTTTGATATGACAACAGTATTTCCAAATGTAAGAGCTTCAGAAATTCTTGGAAGTTTAAGGAAAATTATTTGCCAAAAAATTATTTGAATTAATAAAGGTGTATTTCTTAATATTTCTACATATAAATATGAAATAGTTGAAAATAGTATATTTTTTGATAGCCTTGCCACGCCCATTATTGTTCCAAGAAGTGTTGCAAATAATATTGCAACAATACAAACTCTGATAGTATTTATCACTCCTGTAAAATAAGAAACCCATCTGCTGTCATTGCTTGTATAATCAATGATAAATGTATGGCTTATTCCAAATCCGGCTCTACTTGAAAAGTGACTTAATGTCATATCTAATAGACGAGCTTTTGATGCTAGATAATAAATAAATAATCCAACAAATATTAGAAAAATGAATTGAATTAATAGATCTCTGTTTTTTTGAGACCTACTCCATATATTTAATTTATTTATAAATACATCCATGATTAAAATTTCATACAAACAATATGCCGGGCTAATTTAGCCCGGCATATGTATAAATCAACGTCGGTTTAATTTAACGGAATGGAGGTGCGTATATTAGACCACCATTAGTCCATAAAGCATTTAATGAACCGCTTCTTGTTAAACCAAGAGGTGTTAAATGTCTTTCGTAAATTTCACCATAGTTACCAACGGCAGCAATTGCATTTTGAATGAAAGTTGGATCTACTCCAAAATTAAAGTCTGCTACTGTGCCATCTCCAAATGGAACTCCTAACAATCGAGCCATTCCTGGATCTGCAGGGTTTGAAGCCATTGCAGAAACATTTGCACTTGTTATTCCGCTTTCTTCAGCTTGAATAAGGCCAAATACAACCCATTGAACAACATCATAAAATTTGCTGTCATTATCACGTGTTAATGGTCCTAAAGGTTCTTTTGATAGAGTTTCAGCTAAAACTACCAAAGAATCTGGGCCTCCAGCTGATGCTGGAAATTCTGCCCTTTTAGAGGCTAGGCCAGATTTATCTGTAGTCCATCCGTCACATCTTTTTTCTTCAAAAGCTGCTTGTAATGGATCGTTTGTTTCGAAAGTAAGTGGAGTGTAATCTAGGCCAGCTGAAGTGAATCTATCATCAAGATTTAATTCAGTAGTGGTTCCTTGAAGTACGCAAACAGTTGCCCCGTCCATGTCTTCAATTGTTTTATACCCACTATCAGCATATACCATCATGCCTTGACCATCGTAGAAAGTTGTGGCAGTAAAATCATTGCCTAAATCACGATCTCTACTAGCAGTCCATGTTGTATTTCTGACTAGCATATCGATTTCACCAGATCCCAGAGCTTCAAATCGGGCTGATGCTGTTAATGGAACATATTCTACTTTACTTGCATCACCTAGAATTGCGGCTGCTACAGCTTTACAATAGTCTATGTCAAAACCTTCAAATGATCCTCCGGAAGTTAATACCCCGAATCCTGTAAGATTATCATTCACGCCACATTTTAGCATGCCACGATCTTGAATAGTTTTTAAAGTTGACACGTGATCAACATGTACTTCTTTTATTACTTCTACTTCTTTAGTAATTGTTTCTGTTTCAGAACTGCATGCAACAAAAATTGCAAGAGACATTACTGACAAGAATAGAAGACTTAACTTGAACTTAGTCATAAGTCACTCCTTAAATAATAAGTTTTTAATGTCCTTTTTGTCTTATGACCACGTATATTAGCACCTTAAAAGGTGGAAGGTTGCTGAGCAAATATGCCACTCTTTACGTTTTAACATAATTATTATGCAGAATATTGTAAAAATTTGCAAATTTTTACAATACATATTTAATGAATTTAAATTTTGTGTTTTAGTATTAATAAAAATACAATTAAAGTTGTAAATAATATACTGAAAATATATTATCTGTAATTTGGAGGAAGTATGAAAAAGATTTTAGTTACAGGAGCATCTGGTCAGATAGGTTCTGAACTTATTCCTGAATTAAGAAAATTAAATGGGGATGAAAATGTAGTTGCTTCTGTTAATAAAACTCCAATGACTACAGAAGTACAAAATGCAGGGCCTAGTACTAAAATTGACATACGAAATTTAGATGAAATAGATATCGCAATTAAAAAATATGATATAGATACTATATATCATTTAGGTTCAATTTTATCTGCTTCTGCAGAGACTAATAGAAAGTTAGCTTATCAAGTGAATTTTAATGGCTTAAATAATATATTAGAATCTTCAGTTACAAATAATGTAAAAAAAGTTATGCTAGTTTCTTCCATAGCAGCATTCGGCCCAGAAACACCAAGTGATAATACACCGAATGATACAATTCAAAAACCTAATACTCATTATGGTATTTCGAAGGTATTTACAGAATTATTAGGAAATTATTTTTCTACAAAATTGAATTTAGATGTAAGAGGTGTAAGGTTACCGGGCATTATTAGCTGGAAAGTAGAACCAACTGCCGGAACAACTGATTATGCAGTGGCTATATTTTATGAAGCTATTAAAAAACAGAGTTATATTTGTCCACTTGAAGAAAATACAAAATTACCAATGATGTATATGCCTGATGCTATTTTATCCTTGATTATGTTGGAAAAAGCAGAAAAATCTAAATTAAAACATTTTTCAGATTTTAATGTTAATTCTATGAGTTTCTCTCCGAAAGATTTAGCTATAGCTATAAAGAAAAGAATACCAGATTTTGAGATTAATTATGAAATTAATCCCATGTTACAATCTATTGCCGATTCATGGCCTGACAAATTGGATGATAGTGTTGCTCGTAAAGAATGGGGATGGAATCCTAAGTATGATTTGAATAGTATGGTAGACGACATGATAATTAATTTAACTAAAAAATTGAAAAGTTAATATTTAATAAACGAGGTATTTATTATGGAAAGTAAAAATAATTTCAATAATAAAGTTGTGATTGTTACAGGATCAGCACAAGGTATGGGTAAGGCAGTTGCAAAAAAGTTTGGAGAATATGGTGCAAAAATTGTAATTAATGATATAAGTGAAGATAATTTGAAATTAACTGAAAATGAATTTGCAAAATCTGGTTTTAATACTCTTGCTTTAGCTGGTGATGTTACGCAATCTGGTGATGTTGAAAATATTGTGAATCAAACTACAGAGCATTACGGAAGAATAGATATATTAGTAAATAATGCCGGAGTTTTAAAACCTACAAAAGTAGTAGAAATAGATGAAGATGAATGGGATTTTGTAGTAGGTGTGAATTTAAAAGGAACATTTTTGTTTTCCAAAGCTGTGATTCCAATTATGCAATCCCATAATTGGGGAAGGATAATCAATTTTTCTTCTTCTGCAGGTAAAAACATTAGCACAGTTGGAGGTGCGCATTATACTGCCGCAAAAGCAGGAATACTTGGTTTTACCAGGCATTTAGCTAAAGAAGCAGCAGAATATGGTATTACTGTAAATTCAGTATGTCCAGGATTAATTGATACTGAAATGGTCAGATCTACTATAGATGATACTAGAGCTCAGGCTTATGCTGACAGTTTTCCAATTAATAGATTAGGAACAAGAGAAGAGGTTGCTGATCTAGTTATTTTTCTTGCTTCCGAAAATGCATCTTATATTACTGGTGCATCTATAGATATTAATGGTGGAGATTTAATGATATAAATTTACCTTCCTATTGCATATGCATCTCTTCTTGGATCTGCACCTGCAGTTAAAGTTTTAAGCTCATTATTGATTTGAATTGCACAAAGTCCGCCTGCAAGATATGATTTTTGATCCCATAATTTAATTTTATGACCCAGATTAGATAAAGTATTAATTACATTTTCTTTTATATCATTTTCACAACTTAGAACACCTGGTTCGTAATTATTAATCATACTAGTTAGAGGAAAACTATAGCTTGCAAATCTTGGTGCTTCAATTGCTTCTTGTGGATTCATTCCAAATTCTATTATATTCAAAAATAGTTGTGTCATAGCCTGGATTTGAACATCTAATCCCGGAGTACCTAATATTAAGAAAGGTTTATTATTTTTAAAAATCATTGCTGGATTTGGTGTTAATCTTGGTCTTTTGCCTGGTTCAATTGAAGAAGGATGAATTGGGTCCATCCATGATTGGCTACCTCTTCCAGAAATACTTAATCCTAATTCTGATATGTAATTGTTATATGC
>CAZMBU010000023.1:0-8639 GCA_964564565.1 uncultured Dehalococcoidia bacterium
TTGATTTAATCAAATTTCCCGAATTTGGTGAGGTTGCTAATGCAATAGGATCTTCAATGGCACAAATAAGCGGATATTCTGAAAAAGTTTTTTCCACTACAGATTTATCCAGAGATGAAATAATTGAAATATCTAAAAATGAAGCAATAGAAAACGCTGTTAAAAAAGGCGCAGAGAAAAAAAGTGTTGAAATAATCGATTTTGAAGAAATACCTTTGTCATACCTCCCAAGTAATGCTGTAACTATAAAAACCAGGGCTGTTGGAAACATCAAAAATGAATTTAATTAAATTATAACTTTGATATAATTGACTTTCGTTTAATATTGTTTTAATTTTATTTACAAATATAAAACACTAAGAAGAGAACAAACTCTCAATAAGACTTTTTGAGCGAACCCTGATAGTGAAAGAGGGCAAAGTTATAATTGAGTATGTATCATCTCTGAGTGGTTAAACTGAAATAAAGTAAGTTTTACCGGGTTTGCCCGTTATAGCTAATTAAGTTGCTTGGTTCATTTGCCAAGAATTAGGGTGGTACCGCGAGAGACTTTCTCCCGTCCCTTTTTTAAGGGGCGGTTTTTTTTGCTTAAAAATAAAGGAAATTATGTTTAAAGAAGTAAATTCAAATCCTGATTTTCCTAAATTAGAAAATAATCTTTTAGAAAAATGGGATAAAAATAATACTGTAAAAGAATACAGAAATAAAAATATAGATTCAGGAAAAACTTTTTCTTTTATTGACGGACCTATTACTGCAAATAATCCCATGGGAGTACATCATGCGTGGGGGCGAACATATAAAGATCTATTTCAAAGATTTTACACAATGTTAGGTCATGAACAAAGATATCAAAATGGATTTGATTGCCAAGGATTATGGGTAGAAGTAGAAGTAGAGAAAGCTCTTGGATTTAAATCCAAAAAAGAAATACAAGATTTTGGTGTTGAAAAATTTGTAAACCTTTGTAAAGAAAGAGTAAATAAATATTCTGCTGTTCAGAGAGATCAATCCATAAGATTAGGATATTGGATGGATTGGGAAGATTCATATTTCACTATGTCCGATGAAAATAACTATTCGATTTGGGGATTTTTAAAACAAATGAATGAATCCGGAAAAATCTATAGAGGAACTGATGTAGTACCATGGTCTGGTAGATCAGGAACTTCATATTCTCAAATGGAAATTATTGAAGGCCGTAAATTAGTTGCCCATAAATCTGTATTTGTAAAATTTAAATTAAAAAATAAAAATAATGAGTATGCTTTAGTTTGGACAACTACTCCATGGACTCTTACTTCTAATGTCTCTTTATTAATTAATAAAAATTTAAATTATGCCAAGTGTAAATTAAAAAATGGTGAAATTTATTATGTTGCTGAAAAAAATATCAAACACCAGCGTTTAGAAAAAGAATTTAAAGAAAAAAGAGAATGGGTAGAAGGCGTACCTAAATTAAAAACAATTGCCCAATTATTTAATGAAAGAGGGGGGTATGCAGTTGAAAAAATAATCAAAGGATCAGAAATGGTTGGATGGGAATATGAAGGTCCTTACGATGAATTTAAAGCAGCTAAAATAAACGGAGGTTTCCCATTTACCAACGAACAATTAAAAGATGAAAAAATTAATGCTATAAAATGTCATAAAATTTATGATGGCGGAAAAGATCAGGAAGGAAATGATGTTGTGACATCCGGAGAAGGAACAGGGATAGTGCATACAGCACCTGGTTGTGGAGACATAGATTATAAAATAGGGCAAAAAAATAATCTTGTTGCTTTGGCCCCCTTGGATGAAGAAGCAAATTTCATTGAAAATTTTGATTGGCTAAAAGGAAAAAATGCTACTGATTCAAAAACAATAGAACTAATACTTGAAGATTTAAAAAATAAAGATTTACTTTTTTATACTGAATTATATCCTCATATATACCCGCATTGCTGGAGATCAGGGGATGAACTTGTTTTCAGACTAGTAGATGAATGGTATATCAATATGGACTGGAGAGACGATATAAGAAAATCTGTGGATGAAATAAATTGGGTTCCTGCATGGGGGAAACAAAGAGAACATGAATGGCTTAACAATATGGGTGATTGGATGATTTCTAAAAAACGCTTTTGGGGATTAGCATTGCCTATTTGGCAATTTGAAGATGATTCATTTTATGTAATTGGATCTAAAGAAGAATTAAAAAAACTTGCAGTAGAAGGCTGGGAAGAATTCGATGGAAATAGCCCTCATAGGCCATGGATAGATAAAATCAAAATTAAACATCCAGATACTGGCTTGATTGGCACAAGAGTATTAGATGTTGGAAATCCTTGGCTTGATGCTGGAATAGTTGGTTTTTCAACATTGCAATACAGAACAAATAAAGAATACTGGAATAAATGGTTTCCGGCTGATTTGATTTCTGAAAGTTTCCCTGGTCAATTTAGAAACTGGTTTTATTCATACTTAACTATGGGTACTGCAATCTCAAAAAAAACACCTACCAAAAATATATTTTCATATGCCTTAGTCCGTGATGAATCAGGTGCAGAAATGCACAAAAGCCAAGGAAACGCTATATGGTTTGACGATGCTGCAGAAGATATTGGAGTTGATGTTATAAGATGGCTTTACACAAGGCAAAACCCTGAAATTAACCTGCGATTTGGACCAAGTATTACTAACGAAATAAGAAGGCAAGTAATAATCCCGATTTGGAATATATATAGTTTTTTCACGAACTACGCTATTTTAGATAAATTCACTCCTCCTGTAGATTTCAAATCTCCAACACCAATAAATTTGATGGATAAATGGATATTAGCTGAGATGAAAGAAACTTCAGAAATGGTTAAAGAATATTTAATATTATACCAACCGGACAAAGCAGCACTTTCAATTGAAAATTTTATTAATCTTCTATCAAACTGGTATATCAGGCGAAACAGACGAAGATTTTGGAAATCAGGAAAATTTGAAAACAATACTAAAATTGATCATGATAAATACTCTGCTTATGAAACATTATATTTTGTATTAATAACTTTATCTAAAATTATGTCTCCAATAATTCCATTTATTACAGATGAAATATACTGTAATTTAACTACAGAAGCTAATTGGAAAAAAAATAGTGTTCATATGGAAGACTTCCCTGTATTTAATAAAAAAAATAAAGAGGATGAAAAACTTCAAATAGCCACCAGGGCAGCAATGAGAATTTCAAGTTTGGGAAGATCAGCAAGAAGCAAAACCCAGATTAAAGTACGTCAACCTATAAACAATTTATTATTTAAATCTAAACATCAAATTGATCCAAAATACCTAGAAATGATAAAAGAGCAAGTAAAAGATGAAGTGAATGTTAAAAATGTAGATATTGTAGATGAAAGTTACAAATTAAGCGAAACAAATATAACTCTCAACAAATCCGTATTAGGGCCTAAAATTGGAAATAAAATGGGGGATTTAATTAAAGAATTAAACAATCTAGATCATAATTTGTTAATTAATAATCTTCAACAATCAGACAGTGTCAAAATCAATAATATAGAACTTTCAATAAAAGATTTTAATATTGAGCACGACAATTTAAAGGATACTGAATTCATTGAAGATAACAACTATGAAGTGTCAATTGAAACAAAGTTAAATTCTTCTTTAATTGATGAAGGATCAGCAAGAGAATTAATACACAGCATACAAAATCTTAGAAAAAATTCTGGTTTCAATATTTCAGATAAGATTATAATGACCTATAACTCTGATGAATATTTAAAGAATATAATTAATAAATTTCAATCACATATTTCAGAAGAAATACTTGCAAAAAATATTAAATTCAAACAATCCCTAACAGAAGGTAGTTCTTTTCAAATTAACAACTCAAATATAGTTATATCTTTAAAAATCTCAAATTAATTTAAATTGTTCGTAATTGAGGAAAGCTTATTACTTCTCTAATAGAAGGTTGATTTAAAATAAGCATGACCATTCTGTCTATTCCAATACCTACTCCCCCAGTTGGTGGCATGCCATGCTCTAACGCAACTAAAAAGTCTTCATCTAATCTATCTCTTTCTTCTTCGGGAAATTCTTCTCTCATTTTTTCCTGATTTTCGAATCGCCTTCTTTGATCAATTGGATCATTTAATTCTGTAAATGCATTACAAATTTCCATACCAGCAATAAATCCTTCAAATCTTTCCACAATGTTCGGATTGTCTTTTGAAGGTTTAGCCAAAGGAGACATTTCTAAAGGATAATCCATTAAAAACGTAGGTTGTATTAAATCTGGTTCTAATTTTTCTGAGATCAATTTATCCATTAACCCTGCCCAACTTAACTGATTACCTACATCTATGCCTATTTTACTCATTTCATTTTTTAATGTTTCCACATCGCTACAAACATTAAAATCTATGCCTGATTTTTTTATTAAAGTTTCTTTTAAATTTAACCTTTTCCACGGTGGTTTAAAATTTAATTGATTTTCGCCATAGGGGATTTCATATGTTCCTTTAACACTAAAAACTATTTGCCCAAACAAATTTTCAACCATTTTCATAACATCATTATAATCAGCATAAGCTTCATAAGATTCCATCGTAGTAAATTCAGGATTATGATTACTATCTATCCCTTCATTCCTAAATAACCTGCCTATTTCATATACTTTTTCTATTCCGCCTACAACCATTCTTTTTAAATACAACTCTGTAGCAATTCTTAAAAATAACTCACGATCCAAAGCATTATGATAAGTTTTAAACGGATGCGCCATCCCTCCGGCGGGTATTGGAACTAATATTGGGGTATCAACTTCAGTAAAACCCTGTTCTTTCATAAACTTTCTTAATTCAAAAACTATATTATCTCTTTGTTTTACAATATTGCGAATATCAGTATTAGCAATTAAATCTAAATACCTTTGCCTATATCTTGTTTCAACATTTTTCAAACCATGCCATTTTTCTGGCAAAGGCTTTAAAGATTTTGATAATAATTTTATTGTATGAACCTGTACGGTTGGCTCGTTTCTTCTGGTTCTAAATACAGGACCTATCACACCAGCCCAATCTCCAATATCCAATAATTCAATTAACTCTTTAGTATTGTCATCTATAGAATTATCTCTAGCTAAAAGCTGTATTTTACCTACTTCATCAAGAATATCTAAAAAAATTGCTTTACCCATTTTTCTAATTGCTGTAATTCTTCCAGCTGAATATATTACTTCGCTTTGTTCTAATCCTTGTTCTTCAATATCAGTTAACAAATCCAAACAGTCTTTTGTGTTATGTGTAGGTTTAAAATCTGTGGGATAAGGATCAATCCCTTTTTTATTCAAAATTTCAAGTTTTTTCAAACGTGATTTGATAATTTCATTTGTTTCTGAATCCAAATTTATTCTCTTTCCTTTAAATGAGTCACGTCATTAAATCTTATTATACTCCACTTTTTAGGGTTCAAAGCTATATAATCATCTTGTTTATATACCCATTCTCCCTCATCACTTAACTGAATATTGTTTTCTTCAATATCAAACTCATATATCCCCGTATTATTTGTTTTAAACCCCCAAACTCTCTTCGATCCCAGCAAAACACTTATAAGAGTCTGCATAAAACCACCATGACTAACTACCAATATACAAGAGTCTTTATCAGAATCATTAAAAATAGTTTGTAAAGCTTTGATTGCTCTTTGATATCTAGAATCAAATTTTTCTGCAGCAGGAACTAAATTCCAATTATTTTCTTTCATAAAATCTTCATATGTATCTTGATATTGATCATTAGTTGTCATTTCATCAATATTTTTACCTGCAAAAACTCCAACACTATATTCGATAAGAGAATCTAACGCAGTTATATTTAAATTAAATTTTTCAGCAACAAGCATAGCAGTATGCTTAGTTCTTTTCAGGGGACTTGTATAGATTTTATTTATAGATGGTATTTGTTTATACAAATATTCAGACAACAAATTAGCTTGAGATTTCCCATGTTCGCTAATATCAATATCAATAATTCCTTGAAATCGATTTGCTTTATTCCAATCAGTTTCAGCATGCCTTACAAATAATATTTTCATAACAATATTTCCAAATAAATTATAATATCCTTTAATTATTTATTACTGAAGATCTTATAGCCAATAAATCTCTTCTTAAATTTTGATTTGTAGCAGCATCTGTTTGAATTTTTCTTATTCCATGCAAAACAGTAGTATGATCTCTACCTCCAAATAACAATCCAATTGTAGTTAAATTCATTTGACTATCTTCTCTTAATATAAACATAGCAATTTGTCTTGCAATAACCAGGCTCTGTTCCCTAGATTTACCTTTTAAGTCAGCAATTTCAATTTGAAAATATTTAGCTACTTTTAAAATAATTTGTTCAGGGTCAGCAAAATAAGAATTTGTCTCAGAAGATCCAAGTAATTCTTCTACTAATTCTATATCCAACTCTTTTCCAGTCAATTCAGACAATGCTAATACTTTATTTAAAGACCCTTCCATCTCTCTAATGTTATGATAAAGCTTATTACTTAAAGACTCTAAAATTTCTTGTTTAATTTCAACACCTTTAATTAATGCTTTTTTCTTTAAAATATCTATCCTAGTTTCATAATCAGGTAACTGAATATCGACAACTAATCCGCCTGACAACCTGGAAGTTATCCTGTCTTCCAATAATTTCAGTGAAGATATTGGTCTGTCACTAGTTATAACAATTTGCTTACCAGCTAAATGCAAGGAATTAAACGTATGAAAAAAACCTTCCTGAGTTTGCTCTTTTCCCATTAAAAATTGTATGTCATCTAATAAAAGAGCATCTGCATTTCTATATTTATTTCTAAACAATTCAGTTTTATTTGTTCTGATTGCTTTAATATATTCATTTGTAAATTCTTCACATGTTAAATAATAAAATTTAGATCCATCTTGTGACAGTTTGTTTCCAATTGCATGCAATAAATGAGTTTTCCCTAATCCAACATCTGAATAAATTAATAATGGATTGTATGTTTTTCCTATATTTTCGGATACAGCAATGCTAGCTGCATACGCCAATTCATTTGAAGCACCTAATACAAAATTTTCAAAAGTATAATTAGAATTCAAATTAAGATTTAAATTTTTTTTCCCTACCAAAGAATGCTGTATTTTCACTTCAGAGTCTAAAACTGATCCTGATACTTTAAATTTGAGTTCTAATTCTTTATCTAATAATTTAAATAAAACATCAGAAATTATTGAATACATTCTTTGTTCTAAATACTCAGAAATAAATACAGATTCTGACTCAATTAAGAAGGAATCTTCAGATATTTGCTTACCACGAGTTTTAGGAAATTTAAACCATGTCTCATATGAAGATTTAGGGACTTTTGTTTCAATTTGCCCTAATGCTGTTTGCCATATTTCTTGATCATTATTATTTAAATTAGGCATATAATCTTTAATCCTGTTTTAGTACTACTTTTATCATATTATCTTCTCTGTTTTCATACATATCATATGCTTTTTGTAAGTCATCAAATTTCATACTATGTGTAATCATAGTTGAAGGATCCCACCAACCTCTGTTTTTTAATTCAACCATTCTTTCAATATGCCCGGTAGGGTCTCCACTATTTACCGCAGATGAATTAATTATAGTAGCCCCATGAAGTAGTAAATGCTCAGTTTCTATTGTTGCTAATGTCCCTTTAGAATCTTTGGGTAATTTGCCAAAAATTAAAATTTTTCCTAAAGGTTTTACAATTTTTAAAGAAGTATTAAATGCCTCATTATCACCAGCAGCTTCTACTGTAATATCAGGAAATTCTCCACCATTAATATCTTTAATTGCTTCTTCTAAATTTTCCTTTTTATAATTTATGACATCAGTTGCCCCTAATTCTTTAGCTTTGTCTAAACGATAATCTAAACTATCAACAGCAACTACTTTTCTAGCACCTGCCCTTGAGCAAATTGCTGTAAAAGACAAGCCAATAGCGCCTTGCCCTAATATCATTATATTTTTGCCTAAAATAGTACCCATTAACTGGCATGCATATAAAACAGTGCCCGAAGGTTGGCACATTACCCAGTCTTCAGAATTTCCGTGTTTTGGTATTTTTATCATTCTTGAATGATTACCAATAACATATTCTGCTAAAAGCCCACCACCTCTACCTGGAACAGCTTCTGAATTGTCTGCAAACGGGGAAGGTAAAACTATCACTCTTTGACCATTTGGAAATTCGGTTGAATTGCTATTTAAGATTGTTCCTACGGCTTCATGGCAATGAGAACCCCATCGCATTGGATAATTTTCTTCGGAAAATAATGGCCCATAAGCATCTCTAATATCGCTTCCACAAATAGACCAACTTTGAAGTTTTACCAAACTTTCATTTTCGTTAGCCGGTACCGGTATATCTATTTCACTTATTTCAAATTTCTTTGGCGCTAATATTCTTGCTGCTTTCATAATTTCTCCTTTTGGAACATAATTATTATAAAATAACTTCTCCTACGCCTCTCTCTGAATATTGAATTTCTGTTCCAAACTCTGAGCTTAGCTCTGCAAGTTTATTTATAATTCTTTGTTTATTTTCTTCTCTTGCTATAACAGGCCTTCCTC
>CAZMBU010000024.1:0-8530 GCA_964564565.1 uncultured Dehalococcoidia bacterium
GATAATGCTGACAAGTATGAAGGATTATTGATTGAAGAAATAAGAAATCAAATTGTTAAAGATCTCGAAGAAAAAGAATACATAGAAAATATTGAAGATTATGATAATAATGTAAGCCATTGTGAAAGATGCGACAGTAAAGTAGAGCCTTACATATCGATGCAATGGTTTGTAAATATTAAACCACTAGCTGAAAAAGCAATAAATGCAGTTAAAAAAAAAGATATTAAAATTATTCCAGAAAGATTTAATAAAACATATTTTGAATGGATGGAAAATATTGTCGATTGGTGTATAAGCAGGCAATTATGGTGGGGACACAGAATACCAGCATGGTTTTGTAACAAATGTGAACACATCACAGTGAATATGGAAACTCCAATTAAGTGTGAAAAGTGTGAAAGCAAAGATATACACCAAGACCCTGATGTTTTAGATACTTGGTTTAGTTCCGGATTGTGGACACATTCAACTCTTGGATGGCCCAATGATACAAAAGATTTAAATAAATTTTATCCTTCTACTGTAATGGAAACAGGATATGATATTTTATTTTTCTGGGTAGCAAGAATGATAATGCTCGGAATAGAAAATATGGGAGAATCACCTTTTTCCCACATTTATTTACATGGATTAATATTAGATCCTTCAGGATTAAAAATGAGTAAATCCAAAGGTAATGTCATGAATCCATTAGAACTTATAGATGAATATGGAGCAGATGCTTTAAGATTTGCAATAACTACAGGGATAACTCCAGGAAACAATCAAAGAATAGATGAAAGAAAAATAGAATCTGGAAGAAATTTTGCAAATAAAATATGGAATGCTTCAAGATTTGTTATTAGCAATATCCCTAAAGATCAAAAAGAAACAAATGAAATTTCCATTTATGATATTTGGATATTAACTAAACTCCATGAAACTACAATAAAAGTAAATGAAAATTTAGAAAATTTCCAATTTGGGGAAGCTCAAAGAATTTTATACGAATTCTTCTGGAATGAATTTTGTGATTGGTACATCGAGTTTTATAAATATGGAAATCATGAAGAAAATAAAGGTATTCAGTCTACTCCAAAAATATTGATATATACACTTAAAGAAAGCTTAAAATTACTACACCCCTTCATGCCGTTTATGACAGAAAAAATTTGGCAAATATTGAATAAAGAATTAAAAAACATTGATTCAGGGACTGATAAATATTATAAAATTGAAAAATCGATTATAAATTCAAAATATCCAATATCTGAAACTCAAGACAAACAATGGGAATCAAAAAGTAAGGGCATTGATGAAATTATAAAATCGATTAAAGCTCTAAGAAACATCCGGTCAGAACTTGGAATAGAACATAACCAAATAATACCTGTAAATATTCAAAACACAGATGAAGAAAATAATAAAATTTTAAATCACTCAAATATTTTCCTAAACCTCGCTAAAGCTGAACTAAAACAAAATACTATTACCACTCATGTGCAATTTATTCCTATAGCAATTGGAAATCAAATTTTCAACATTGAAATTCCGGAAGGACTTAATCTTGCTGCAGAAATAAAAAGAATTAAAATAGAAAAAAAAGAAATAGAAAAAAGAATTATCCCTCTAGAAAAAAGAATTCAATCACCCAATTTTTTCAACAATGCACCCGAAGAAATAATTCTCAAAGAAAAAGAAAGATTAGAAGAACAAAGGAACAGAATAACTCAATTGAACGAAATTCTAAAATCTATCAGTTGAAAACATTAGTATTCAAATGATCTACGAATATTTTGCTAAATGAATCTTTATCACAATTTAAATTTGTTTCACTGTAAACATTTGTCAAATTCAAATCCTTTATACCACAAGGAATTATATAAGTGAAATATTTCAAATCACAATTTAAATTTATAGCCACACCATGCATAGTAACCGATTTAGAAATTCTAACACCAATTGAACTTATTTTTTTACCGTTCACCCAGACTCCTACGGGTTTATTAATATGTTCAGCTTGAATGTTAAAATCTTTTAAACTTGCAATAACTGTCTTTTGCAATATACGAATATATTCAACAGGTTTAATTCTAAGTTTTTTTAAATTTATAATTGGATAATAAATTATCTGGCCAGGGCCATGATAAGTGATTTCCCCACCCCGATTAGATTCATATACTTTTATTCCTTTCGAATTCAATTCTTGTTGGGATAATAAAATATCAGATTTTTTCCCAGATTTACCAATAGTAAATATATTTGGATATTCAAGAGATAAAATCACACCTGGAATATTTTGATTTTTTACATAATCATGAATTTCTTCCTGAACAATTAAACTTGTATCATAATCTATATTCTTTAAATCATATAAATACAAATTTTCTTGTGAATGATTATTAATATCTTCAACTATTTCACTGATTATATGTTTGCTATATGCCATATTCTAATTATTTACTATTTATATTTTTCATAAAAGGCTTTAGAATAACTATTCCGTAATTAATCATATACGGGCCAGTAGCTCAGCCGGTTAGAGCGCAGTCCTGATAAGACTGAGGTCCCAAGTTCGAGTCTTGGCTGGCCCACCATACAAATTATATTTCAACTTCTACATTAAATTTTTCAAATGAATCTAAATCTTTGTATTCATCAGGCAAAGATCCAAATTGTTTAGATACATAAGTTCTTATTTCATTAATAGGGAGTTTTGAATACATTAAATTACCTTGATCAATAATCTGATCTATCAAAGGAATTCCTTTATCTAAAATATTATCTTTTTTTGTAACAATATCATGATCAAGATAGTTATTTTCATAATATCTGTATACCTGTTTAGAATAAGGAAGATATTGTTTACCTAAACTTCTTTTACTAACTGGTCTGCCTTCCATTTCAACTAGTTTATAGACACATTCCATTACAGGTAAATCAGCTGAAACCCCATAATTTGAACCCACACCAAAAATATCAATGGGACAATTATTCTTGTTTATTAGTTTATTTATCGAATACTCATCCATTGATCCACTAGCTATAATTTTAGTTTCATTTAATCCTGCATTGTCCAACATTTCCCTTGCTTTAAATGACAATAATTTCATATCTCCACTATCAAGTCTTATAGCTTTCACATTACAATCGTAGTCTTTTGTTAATTTAATAACATTCTTAATACCTTCAATAGTGTCATAAGTATCTACTAAGAGAACAAGATTATCTGGAAATTCAGATAAATATTCTTGGTAAGAATCAAATTCATTTTCAAAACTTAAAATATATGAATGGCCCATAGTTCCAGCAAGAGGTATATCATAAACTTTTCCTGCTTCAACATTGCTTGTAGATATAAATCCGGAGATATATGAGTTTCTTGAAGCTTTCAAAGAAGCTTCCGTTCCGTATGTTCTTCTTGCAGAAAAATCTATTACATCTGCATTTTTTGAAGAATTAACAATTCTAGAAGCTTTAGTTGCAAGAGAAGTCTGAAAATGTATTTCATTAATTAATAGTGTTTCTAATAATTGGCCTTCTAAAATAGAGGCATTAATTTCTATAACAGGCTCATTGGGGAAAAAAACAGTACCTTCCTTCATTGCTCGTATAGAGCCTGTAAATTGAAAATTCTTTAAATATTCTATGAAGTCATTATCAAAAACCGATAATGACTTTATATATAAAATATCATCGTTAGTAAATCTAAATTTAATAATTTTATCGATGGCATCATCTATTCCAGAAAGAACATAGTAGGGTCTTTTAATGTTAGATCTGAAAAATAAACTAAAAATTCCTTTTTTGTTACCTTTCTTCCAATAAACCTGCCCCATGCTTAGATGATATAAATCTATTAATTTAATATTATCTATTTTTATACCTTATTTAATTTTATCTAACATTTCTGGTGGTAATGGAAATACCCATCCTCTATTTTCTATGATTTCTTTTGCCAGGCTTACTGGTATTGCAACAATAATTTCAGGTTCTATAGAAAAATTACCATCAAAGCCTCCAATAGCACTTCTTGCATGCACACCAGAAAATCCACCGTCGTTAGCATATGCTCCCATTCCTCCACCAAAAACAGAATGCCATCTAAAAGAAAAACCATTTGCAACTTGCGGGGAATTCATAAATTCTCCACCTCCGGGTGATACAACCATTGCCAAAGCTTTTATTGTGTAAAGAACATCATTTAAATCACCTTCTTTACCAGCGCTTAATACCCAATGTAATCTTCTGATTATTACATCAGCTGCTTCTTCCCCTGAATCTTGTCCTTTCTTTATTACTGAATCATCATCTGACATAACCACATCCCCAGCAGTATACCCAGACATATACACTAAACCACTTTCATGTATTACTGCACCAGCAATACCCGCTCCTTTTAAAGACACCACGTCTTCATTAAAAGAACCTAAATCGATATTTAGTTCGTTGATACGATTATAAACATCAAACTCACGCTTCATTGAACTTGGCATACCAAAATTATCATAATGTTTACCCATTTTAATCCTCCAATAACTTTTAGATTAATTATAATTATTAATTATCAAAATGATCCCATCCTTTTGGATCTGTTAAAGATCCATCCAACATAATTTCCCCATTTCCATTTTTAACTTCCCCAATTATAGACAAATTTAATTCATTTTTTTTAGCAATTTTCATAATATTTTCCTTATTGTTAGGAGAAGCAGTGAATAATAATTCATAATCTTCTCCACCACTTAAAGCAAAATTTTTATATTTTTGAGGAAAAATTACTTTCAACTGATCAGAAATTGGCAACATAGAAGAATTAATATTAATACTTACTTCACTTGCATCTGAAAGTCTGCTGGAATCTAGTAATAAACCATCACTTATATCTATACAAGCAGTAATCCCAATTTCATTCAAATCAATTCCCAATTCTATACGTGGAACAGGGTTTAAATGTGAATTTTTCAAATATATTTCATTATCATTTAAATCAGTTTTTAATAAATTTAAAATCTGTAATCCTGCTTTTGAATTACCTAAATACCCACTTACATATACTAAATCTCCGGGATTTACGCTTTCTCTGTTTAAAAAAATATTTTTGTTTTTTATATTTGATTTTTTATTTCCAATACATGTGACAGTTATATTTAAAATTTCAGATTTTACTATATCTCCTCCTATGACAGGGCAATTATATTTTAATGCTAGCTTTGTTATACCTTCATAAAAATCATTAATCCATTTTTCTGTAATATCGTTAGTAAGTCCCAAATTAATCAACATTCCCATTGGATTAGCACCCATAGCAGCAATATCAGACAAATTAACAGCCACTGCTTTTTCACCTAATTTATCAGCTGAGAAATATATTGATTTAAAATGAACATTTTCCACTAAAGTATCAGAGGTTACACAATATCCAAAATCCCCACTTTTCCAATAAGCCGCATCGTCTCCAATCCCTTTGATTATTTCTAAACCTTGAAGCATTTTATATTTAGATAAATCTCCTGTCTTACCTATAATATTTTGAATTATTTTCTTTTCATTTATATTTTTCATTAATTAAGTATAAATTCGATTTAAAAATTCTTCTAATTTATTGAGTGAATTACTCATATTTTCTTTATTTTGTTTAATAAAAAATTGAACAGATTTTTCAGACAATGATTTTGACCAATCAAAAATATGGGTAATTTTAGTTTGACCATCAATCTCTTCTAATTTATAAATCCACTTATTTTTACCAAAATGTTGCCATCCTATTAATTTTATATTTTCAAATATAATAACAGTATTTGTAATCCAATAAGGTATTCCTTTAAAATGCATCAACATTTTAAACTTTGTATTTAATTTCAAGGATTTTTGTGATCCCAAATAAGCAATAATAGTTCCTGATCCATCAATTTTTTTATGTAATTTGGGGTTTGATAAAATATCAAATATTTGAACAGGTTTATAATGGATTATTTTAGATACTGAAATTAATTTTTCATTCATCGTAACTCCATAGAGTTTTAAGTTTATTTCTCGGAACCCATCCCAGTGTATTTTTTGCTTTTGAATTCGTAAACTTTTTATGAGGTAAATCTTCACTTATGAAATATGTTTCAGCTCTTGAAGCAAGTTTTTCCAATTCAATTTCTAATGCTAATTTAATTGCCATAGCTGCATCTTCCCAAGTAACACTAAATGGATTTATTGATTCCCGTAATTTATCGAATTTTTTATCACTTCCTCCTAAAATTAATTCTTCAGAATACAAATGATAAAAAAGTAAAGTTTGAACATAAATAAATTCATTATTGTCAGCAAAAACTTTACATATTTCATTACCTAAAGATTTAGTCAAAGCATATAGATTTACTCCGGATTGGTTTGTGATATCAGAATTAATATTAAAATCATAAGTCTCGTAACTTGGGCCTGCTAGAACAAAATGAGGACCTGTGTTTATTATCCTTGGGATTTTATGTTCTTCAGCTGCTTTCATCATATTATAAGTACCTAAAGTGTTTACATTAAATGCCAGATCTCTACTATTTCTATAAACTGATAAATTAATAATTGCATCAACATTTTGAGATATTTCTAAAACTTCTTTTAAATTAGAAATGTCAATTTTGTAAAAATTAATATTGGAATCCATTTTTACAAGATCAGTCTCAATAATTTCATGATCTTCCTTCAACAATTTAGATACCCATGGGCCCATCATACCATTCGCTCCTAAGATCAAAACTCTCATTATTTTTCCTCTCCATATATTGGCTCTTCAAAAACTTCATGAAGGTTTATATTATTTGAGTTAAAAGATAATAATTTGTTCATTTTATTTAAAGAAAATTTCAAATTATTAACATTTGAATGTGCATGAATAATTTCATAATTTCGATAGGTATTATATTCAATTGTATGATTAATTATTTTGTAATAATCCTCAAAAGAAATATATATTTCTTCTTTTTTATATTGTTTGCCTGATTCAAAAAATTCAGGCATACGTAAATTCATTACTTTAACTGGAAACGATCTCGCATACTCTTTAACAATGAATTCAGATAAATGTGAATATAAATCTAATATCTTAGTACTTGGTTTGGGATGCCAATTCTCATTAATAATATAATTGCCAGGATAATAATTAAAAATATTTAAATCACTAATAAATATGATTTTTTTTACCCCTTTTTGAATAGCAGAAAATAAAAGATTATATGTATTCCGAAGATACATATTCAATGAATCATTATCATTAAGAAATTCTCTTCTAGTAAAATGAATCAATATATCTGATTTATCAATCAAAAAATTTATATTTTTACTGTCCTCTAAATTATTAAAATCTACATCTAAATCTTTATTGCAAGATTCTTTAAATTTAGATAATTCAGTACATTTAATATTATATTTCTTGTTCTTAAGCAAAAATAATATTAATTTTTCAGAACTGATTTCAGATGCAGTTGTAATTAAAATATTCATAATGTTTACTATCATTATTATAATATTTTTAATAATAATATATTTATAACGATGAACAATAATAATTTAATATTTGTAGGTACATACAACAATTTCATCAAAGAAAAAACTTCGCTAAGCGACGGTATATATACTTTAGATTTTAATAACACCACCGGAGAACTTAAAATAATTTCAAGTGTTATTAATAAAGACAATCCTTCATTTTTAACTATATCCAAAAATAAAAAATATTTATTTAGCGTTGGGGAATTCGACGAAGTTAGAAATAGTAAAATTTCATCTTATGCAATTAATAAAAATAAAAAATGCCTTGAATTTATCAATTCAGCCTCATGTAATAGCTTAGGGCCCTGTCATATAGCAATTGATGATTCAGGGGGATATATTTATACTGCAAATTACTCCGGAAAATCAGTGTCATTTTTACCTGTTTCAGAATCTGGGGAATTATCTGATTCCCCTAATGTTATGCATCACGGGAAAGGATCAAATGTAAATAAAAACAGGCAAATAGATTCTCATCCGCATTCTGTAAATCTCGATCCAACAAATAAATATCTTATAGTTCCTGATCTTGGTCAAGATAAAATTTATATGTATGCAATTGATCAAATCTCAGGATATTTAAATAAAAAAAATATGAATTATGTAAACACTAAACCTGGTTCAGGACCAAGACATGTAGTTTTTCATCCAAATCAAAAATTCGTGTATATAATAAATGAATTAGATTCAACAATAGATAATTATCAGCTTGATTACAGTAATCAAACATTATCACTAATTTCTTCAATTAGTACCCTACCTGAAAATTGGAAAGGTGAAAGTACTTGTGCGGACATACACATTTCTCCAAATGGGAAATATCTATATGGATCAAACAGAGGGCATGACAGTATTGCTTCATATACAATTAACAACACGACTGGCAAATTAATAAATATAGGTATATTTAAAACTAACGGTAAAACACCAAGAAATTTCTGTATAGATCCATCAGGGAAATATATTTTAGTAGGTAATCAGGATTCAGATACGATTAAAGTTTTTGAAA